>CAYLJT010000536.1:0-6269 GCA_964383995.1 uncultured Polyangiaceae bacterium | reverse complement strand
CTCATCCAAGTCCGCCTGCCTGAACCCGCGGAGCACCATCAGATCCATTATTTTGGGGTTGCGAAGGGCAAGCAGAAAACCAAGGGCTCTTTCTGCGCGTTCGATCGGTGTCACGTAGGCCATGAAGTGCGATCGTACACGGTGATACCTATTGCACAAGCTCAAAAACCATAGCCGAGACTAAAATAACTCGATTGCCTTGATATTTTCTTAAGTAATCCGTCGTGATAACATCGATCGAGAACGGACGACTACTGTACGTTGGGCGAATACCGCCACGAACCGCGTGAGGTTCAAGCGAGACTACTCCCCGATATTCGGCCGATCGGTTCGATAACGCCTGTATCGCTTCGACATCCAGCTCCGGGCGCTTCGCGCCCCGTCAAGGGCTTCCGCGCGCTGGGCGACCATGCTTATCGAGACCCGCTACAACGCGAGACCTCCTGTTGACGCTCCTCCGCCCTCCGACTATACCGCACAGGTAAGCTGCGTGACCCGGTATGCCTCAGAATCCTCGACATCTTCGGCCCATGTGCGTTGGAGCATTCTTGGCTGCGGCCGGCGTAACAAGTTGCAATTGGGAGAAAGACCGCAGTGAGCCATTTGGAGGCGGATTGCCCCCCAGCGCTAGCGATATCCACGGATCTACTTCCGCTGCGGCGACCTCGACCTCTACCCGACCAGTCTGGGTGCCATTGGGACCCACGTAAATCCCGGATGAACCAGAATTATTCTGACGTCGAATACTTGCCGGGTGAGTATCAAGCAAAGTGAGCAGAGTGTCGTACCCGAGGAAGTGGGCAGAGACTAACGCCGCACCAGTAGAATTAGACCTTCGTCCCGCAACGAGCCCTCTCCGTCCGAGCGGATACACTGGACCATGAAGAAGCAACGAGCTCAAACGGTTGCGCCCGTGGGCGTGTTTGGATACCATTGGCCTGCTGACTATGGGCAGGTGCGCGATGCGCTCCTTCCGTTGGTCGGGAAGCTAAAGGACGATGAGCGAACCGTGATCGCGAGCTATCTCCGCGGAGGCTCGATTGCGTTAGCCTTCATGGAGCATACGTGGGACGCGATAGGCGGAACCCCGCCGCGCCGTAGCGACCTTCGTCCTGGAGTCCGTCTGCGGGATGTCGTTCGTGGAGCATCGACGTCGCCGGTGGCAGCGGCATCCTTACGGACGGTAAGGTCCACGAGCACATGAGCCCGCTTCCCCGGCGGCGCAAGGGCACGTAGTTCTCTTTTCACCGAACGAAGAAGGCCCGCACGGGCTCGGCCACGCCCTTCAGCCGCAGCTCGCCGGCCGGCTCGAGCAGGACCTTGCCGTCGAGCAGCTTCGCCGTGGTCTCCCCGACGAGGATGCGCCCCGCCGCGCTCGCGGTCTCCAGACGTGCGGCGATGTTTACGGCGGGTCCGATCACCGTGTAGTCGGAGCGCGCGGCCGAACCAAAGTTACCGACCACGGCTTCTCCGGTGTTGATGCCTGTACGCGCGGTAAGACGCAGGCCGTCCTCGCCGAGGGTTGGCAGCCTACCCTGTAGGTCGATCGCGAGGGCCACGCAGCGGCGCGCTTGTTCGCGCGGATCGAGGACGTCGGGCGCGCCAAACACGATCATCACCGCGTCACCGACGAACTTGTCGACGGTCGCGCCGTGCGCGTGGGCGACATCGGCCATCAAGGACAGATATTGATTCAGGAGCCGCCCGACCGCCTCGGCGCCGAGCCGCTCGGAGAGCGACGTGAAGCCGACCAGGTCGGTGAACATGACCGTCACGACGCGCCGCTCGGGCGGGGCATCCAACTGCAGCTCACCGTGGACCGCGCGCTCGACGAGCGACGTAGGCAGGTAGCGGCGGAGCACCGACTCGGTGAGGTAACGGTGGAGATTGACCGTCTGATTGACTGCGTAGTTGGAGGCGAAGAGGACGAGGAGAGCCCCCATGGACATGCTGGTCATGACGGTCGCCGCGGCGGCCGGCTCGGCATAAAAGAGGTGGGGGGTCGGCGAGGCGAAGAGCGGGTGCGGCCGCAAAACACCCACGAGCTCGAGGACGCCTGTGGCACAATAAAGGGTTGTACCCAAGAGCGCGGCGGCCAGGCCCAGGTTGAAGTCGAGGAACACGCGATACAGCGCGACGAGCATGATGATGTACGACACCGACGGTGAAACGAGCGTGCCAGTCGCGTGCATGGCAAGCTGATTCGAGCCGATTTCCGCGGTCAGCGAGGCGTAGGTCAGGGCGCGCGCCAGCCTCGTCGCGCGGCGGTCGTCGCCCCGCGTCGCCGGGAGGATCGCGACGTTCGCGACCATGTACACCGCCATCGCCGCGAGCCACGCCGTGACGGTCGCCCACGCCTCCGCTCGGTAGGGCGCCTTGTCGGCGTAGCGCACCAAGGAGAGGCCGGTCGGCACCAAGATCGGTAGAGCGACGAGCAGCTTGGCGACAGCGCCGGCGCGGATCTGTCGGCGCGAGGCCAGCGGCGCCCCCATGCCTGTAAACAGCTCGCGACAGAACCCGCGCACGGACGCGTACGCGGCGTCCGAGATCACGCGCCGGCGCGCTCCAACGAATACGGCGCGCAGAGACACGGGCAGAGCGTAGCAATCACGGGCGGGCGGCTGCAAGGGTGGGGCCGTTCGCCGAAGCGGTGGCAGAGGGTCGTTCTCAGCACGCCCGGTCGGCCTCGCGAAGAAATTTCACGCCGCCGCGCAACTGCCGAGCGGGCTCGGTCGATAGGGAGATCAGAGGCGGTTGATCGCAAGACCAGCCGCTCTTCTCCGCGGACCCGCGGGGTGTTAGGCTTCGAGCATGGCTGACACGCTCGAAGCCCACGCGCCGCATCGACCCTATTGGCACGCGGGCCGCCGCTATTTGCGGGCCCCGGTGCCGGTGGTCTTCCCGATTGAGGAAAAGATGCCGGAAACAGGCCGACACATGCAGCTTCGAACGCTCCTCTACCTCCTCCTGAAGCACAACTACGGCAAAGAGGCGTGCATAGGCAGCGAGCAGTTCGTGTATTGGGACACCCAGGCTCCTAGTCGGTGCTGCGCGCCGGACATCTTCCTTCGCCTCGGCCAGCCCGACGCTGCATTCGATGTATGGAAGGTGTGGGAGCGCGGCGCGCCCGACGTAGCGGTGGAGATCATCAGCCCAAGCGACGCGTCCGACGCGGAGTGGTCTGTGAAGCTCGAGCGCTATCACGCGATGGGGGTCCGAGAGCTCGTGCGGTTCGACCCCTCGAGCGAGGCGAACGTGCTGCGAATCTGGGACAATCTGGGCGGCGATCTGGTCGAGCGAGACGTGCGAGCGGAGGGCGGGGCCGCGTGCGGACCGCTGGGCCTGGCGTGGATCGTCTGCGAAGATGGCGAGATCGGCCGAGCCTTGCGCCTCGCGAAGGACGGCGAACTGCTGTTGACGGGGGAGGAGCAAGCTCGGCGTGAAAGTCAGGAGGAGCGCCGCGCGAAGGAAGAAGAGCGCCGCGCGAAGGAAGAAGAGCGCCGCGCGAAGGAAGAAGAACGCCGCGCAAGGGAGGCCGCGGAGCGGAGGGCGGCGGCGGCCGAGGCGGAGGTGGCGGCTTTGCGAAAACGCCTGGCGGAGGGTAGATAGCCGATACCTTGCCTCCTCCCCGATGTTCGAGGAGCCGGCGACATCCGAGCTACCGCGCGCGATGGAAGCTCAATAGCCGCGTTCGCTTGGCTGGAATGGCGATGTCTACCCAAGGCGCCGTGCTGCTCAACGACACTCGCTCCAGCACGCCGCCCGTCGCTGGATCGAGCACGTCGACCGAGCTTGCGTCGAGGTGCACCGCCAGCGCCTGACGCCTGTCTTCGTTCGACTCGTTGAAGAGCAACACCAGGTCTCCCTGCGGGGTAACCCGCCGCTCCGGCGAGAACACGAACGCCTGCCCGGACGCCGCGGAGAGGGCGGGCTTCAGCCCCACGGACAGCAGCGCTTCGCCGATTTCAGCCGCCGTCGCGACGGGGTGAATGGTAGACGCTAGACGGGTCGCGCTCTCCGTCACGGCAAGATCGCGCGCCTCGTAGTCGACGAGGCCAGGTGCGCGCGTGGGCAGATCACCCAGCACCAGGATGGGCACTCCCGCGTTTGCCAGGGCCTCCAAAGACGCCATCGCTTCGGGGGTGGCTACGGCAAGGTCGGTCACCACGAGCGCCTTGTAGCTCGCCTTGCCCACCGAGAAACCGGCGTCGCTCGCCAGCGCGCTCTCCAGACCTCTCCGGCTGATGCGATCGTAGACAAAGCCTGCGTGCTTGATCGCGCGGCTGGCCTCCGATTCGCCTTCTTCCGTGGGGAAGCCTGTGAAGTTGACCCCCACGTACTCGCGGTGCTCGTCCTTGGCGTGGAGCCAGGCGACGTCGGCCACATGCTCACCCCGCGACAGGGCGTAACCGAGCCGCGCGAGCTCGTCGTTGAAGGCGCGGAGGTCGGGCCACAACGGGTGATTGGCGTCGAGGCGCGTGCTGTCCTTCGGGTTGCCATTGAACGGATACCACATCTCCCCCGAGGCCTTCTCGAAGGCGTAGGCGAAGCCATGCCACACGATGCGGTTGATCCCAGCGGAGAACGCCCTGCCGGCCAACAGGTGGACGTCATCCAGCGTGAGCTGCTGTGGGTCGAGGACGATCGCCACGAACGACTCCGACGACACGATGCGCTTCCCGCTCACGTGTGCCGCCGAAGGAGCGAGCTTGAGAAAGTCGTAGTGGCCCCCTTGCAAGAGCCCCTCGGCCTCCGGGATGTCAGCCTCGGCGTAGGCGTCCAGGTAGTCGGCCCAGGCGCCGTGGGCCTGGATGCGCGCCTTCGTGCCGCGGCTGTTCGCCCACGCCGTCACCGGCCCGATGAAGCCATCGACGAACGCGGCGTCTCGGACATCCTGGTAATCCTCGCGGGCGCGGTCCTCCGGACCGACCGAGACATACGCCGGGCGTGGCAGGCTGAGCGTGCGGTTCGACTCCGGCTCACCACCCTTGCGAAACAAAAGAGGCAGGTAAGGTGTCGGATCGTAGCCCTTGACGTCCATGAACTTCGCCAGGAAGCTGGGTGTCCAGGGCAATTCGGCCAAGAGCTCGAAACTGTCGACGAACACCGCTCCAGGCGCGCGACCCTGAAGGGAGTCGAGCAGCGGATCGCCGAGGCCCGCCACAAGCTCGTCGGCGCCCGCGCGGTCGAGGTGGTCGACCACCACGAACGTGTCCGAGACACCCGGGTAGGCGCCGCCCAAGACGAGCTGGTTGACGCGGTTTTCGTAGATGGAAAAGACGCGCCACGTGCCAGCCGGCGCATCCCAGGTGAGCGTCCCGCCCGCGACCTCTGCGGACAGGTCGACGAAGCCGTCGAGGACCGGAGGCGTGGCTTCGGGATCGACCAGGTGGACGGCGATGACCGAGACAAGCTGCGCATCGGCGTCGAACGGGCCGACCTGCCAGGAGTCCATGCCTGTCGCGTAGCCCGGCGCGCTGGCCTCGGCTACCGGGCCTGCGTACGCCGCCGGCCCCGTCACGTCGAGGTAGCTTGTGATGAGCTGTCGTGACGGCGCGTTTTTCACGAACGGACCGCCGCTCGGCCAACCGCTGCCCAAGGTAAGATCGACTGCCATGCCAAGCTGCGCCGCGGCGTCGAGCGACGCGCGCAGCGCCGCCGCCATCGCCTCGCTGCCGTACGTGGCAATCGGGTGGGCGGCCTCGTCGTCGCCGCCGAGGCCGAAGGTGAAGGGCTGCACCTCGACCCCGCCAAACCCCTTCTCGTGCAGCAGGTCAAGCTCGGCCACGATCTCGGCCTCCTCGACCGCGCCCCCCGGCCACCACCACCGCACATAGGGGCGTGACTCCATGGGAGGCGAAACGAACAGCGCGAGATCGAAGACGTCGTCCTGAATGGCTGGCAGGTCGAGCGGCGCGTCGTCAGCGGGGGCGCTCTCTTCGCCGCCGCAGCCGGTCAACAGGAGCCACGAGAGCACGGCGAGGGACAGTGGTAGGGAGCGGCGCCGGAGGCGTACCATGCGCGCAGCATACCCGGTCTCGCGCGGGCTTGCGCGGCGAAAAAAAGCGCACCGCGGAGGGCCGCGGTGCGCGTCGAGGTCAGGCGCGAGGAGGGCTCGTCGGACGAGCCCGGAAAGCACGGTTACAGGCCGAAGACGTCGAGGGTGTACTTGCTGTTGTCGCTGAAGGTGTGGACGACGTCCACCTTGCCATCGCCGTCGAAGTCGCCCGCGACGAACTTGCCGGTGGACTTCCAACTGCCATCCTTGG
>CAYLJT010000535.1:0-6275 GCA_964383995.1 uncultured Polyangiaceae bacterium | reverse complement strand
TGGACCGTGATGTCGACGAAGGGGGTCGGGTAGGCCGCGTAGAAGGCGTCGGCGTATTTTTGGATTTGGCTGCTCGACGTGTCGGGCAAACGGTTCGAGCCGTCGGCGCCGTACGCGATGGGCACGAGCACGATCTTGAGCGTGGAGCCCGTGTCCTTCGCGCCAATGCCCTCGAGGCCTTCGCTCGGGTAATGCGCCGTTCCGCCCGCGACGCCACCGCCGTCTTCGTCCTGCAAGAGCTCGACGCGGTACGCGAAGCTCGCGGTCACGAGGTCCCCGGGGATGTCGAAGTTGAGCGTGCTTCCGAGGGAGCCTTCGCTGGGATTTCCGTTCGGCGTGACGATCTCTTCGAGAGGTTCGGCGGCGCCGTCGAGGTAAAGGCGCGCGGTCACGGGCGCGCCGTTGTAGTTGCCGTCGAGCCCCACGAACACGCGCATGACGGCGTCGCGTCCTGCGATCACCGGGATGCTCGTCGAGGCCTTCGATCCACCCGCCATCAAGGGGCGCTTCACGCCTTGGTAGATGGCGATTTCCTGGATCGACACACCCGCGGCATCGAGCATTTTCGGGGCGACCGGCGGAGGATCGTCACCCGTGCTCGTCGACGACGAGCTCGCCCCGCCCGAGCCCGTGCTGCCCGACGACGGCGTGGTGGTGTCGTCGTTCGTGCGTGCGGGGTGATCCTCGTCGACGGACAGATCGTTCGCGCCCGTCACATAGTTGCAGCCCACGCTGAGCGCCGAAGCGGCGACCAAGAGCAGCGGAGCGAGGCGACCGAAGTGTCGGGGCAACGTGTCCATGGACGCCAAGCACATCAGAATTTGTGCCAAAAAAACCTACAATTGCAGGCTCTTTCGAGCGTTTGCGCGGTCCGATGCTGGGGAAAAATTACGCCGTGGAGCGCTGCAACATCGCACCTTGGCGCCGATGTGGGGCCGCCAAATCCCCACGAACACCTTCGGATTCTTCCAACACCGCATCGTTCCGCGCGCAGTGTGGCCCATGCCCGATCCATACATGGATCATAGTTTATCCATATGCGATCTGCTTCGAATCAAGGGAAATTTAGTTCTTGACGGGGAGAAAAATGGACCTCGCGCGAGGTCGTCGCGGGCCCCCTCGCGGCGAACAAACGCACGGATCTTCGTTGTGGCTCGGTCAATGCTCTGCGTGCGTGCATGCACCGCCCGACCTCGCTCTACGCGCTCGTCGCAGTTGTGAGTCTCGCCGCCTCGCTGCCCCTCGCGTGCGCAGAGAGCTCGGCGGTCGACGACAGCGATGTGAGCGGCGGTGGCAACGGCACGCCCGGCACAGGCATCGACGATCAAGGCTGTGAAGGACCGCTCGGACCCGCGCGTGATCCGAGCGGCCTCACGTCGTGCTGCCCCGACTACGGTGGCGCCCACTGCGTCGACGCGGTGCCTGGCGAGCTCGCGGCGTTCGTCGAAGGCTGCGACGGCGGCGGCTACTGCGTGCCCGACGACTTCATCGCGACGGGCGGTGTGTTCACGCCCAAGAGCTGCACGTCGATGAGCGCCGCGCCAGGCGTGTGCCTCTCCGCGTGCATCCCCGAAGTAGCGCAATACGTGGCGCTCTTGCCGCAAGACGTGTGCAAAGAGAGCGAGCGTTGTGTGCCTTGCGTAAATCCGCTCGACAACCAAGTCACCGGGGCCTGCGATCTCTCGTTCACCTGCGACGACGTGGGCGGCGGCGGTGGTGGTGACGACCCACCGCCCGTGGACGACGGCGACGATCCGACGACCTGTGAGCACGAGGGGACGCCCGTGCTCGACCCCGCGGCGCTACCCGCGTGCCCCAACGGCTGCGCGGGGCACTGCCTCTCAAACGCGCTCGTGCCGGCCGATCAGCAGGGCGATCTCGAAGCCTGCGACGGCTCGAATTTGTGCGTGCCCGATGAGCTTATCGCGACCGGCGGTGACTACTTGCTCGACACCTGCGAATCCATCGCAGGCTCGGAGGGACGCTGTGTCTCCACGTGTCTGCCCCAGGTCTCGGAGCAGATCGACCTCTTGCCGCAATCGAGCTGCGCGTCCACGCATCGCTGCGTTCCATGCTTCGATCCACTCACCGGCGAGGCCACGGGCGCATGCGGTTTGTCTTGCGATCCAGGGCCTGCTTCACCGCCGACGACGTTGCCCGGGTGTTGCGAAGGGCTCGGCACGTGTGTGCCGAAGGGCCTCGTGCCGGCCGATCAAATCGACCAGCTCGGTGTCGATGTTTGCCCCGAAGAAGACGGCCTGATCTGCGCGCCGACCTCGCTCTTGCCCGGGGTCCCGCCGCCCGCAGGCGATCTCACGAACCAAGAGTGCAACACGTCGTTCTTGTTCCAACTCGCGATGGGCTTCGACTCCACCTACAAGCACGGCGTGTGTTTGCCGGTGTGCATCCCCGAGGTGGGTGACGCACCGTTCCCCATCGGCAGCGGCAGTTGCGACGACGACAGGTTCAACTGCATCCCGTGCAACGATCCACAAAACAACGGCGCTCCGACGGGCGCGTGCCCGTAGAAATTACGGCGCAGAGCGCGCTTGGTGCGCGGCGTAGCCATCCATCAAGGCCGCGTAGATCCAACGCCCGAGCACGTCGGCACCAGCGCTCGACGGATGCGAAAGATCGCTGCTCGCGAGCCCGCGCTCATGCCACGCGGCCATCGAGCCATAGCCACCCATCGCGGTCAGGCTGTCCCAATAGCCGCAGCCCACCTCGGCGGCGACCTTGCGTTGAATGCGCGCAAGCTTCGGTACCACAAGGCGACTTTCGTATTTGTCGCCCTTCTTCTCCGCGCGATCCATCGGTCCGACGAGTAAGCACGACGCCGTGGGGAGGGCAGCGCGCACCGTTTGAAGCACGTCGCGCATCGTCGATTCGTATTGATCGAGCGGGAAAATTTCGCCGTCTTCGCTCTCGTTCATGCCGTATTGAAATGCGACGAGGTTCGGCGCGCGCCAACGAAGCTGCTCTTGGAAATGCGCGGTGTCGCTCTTGCCGAGGAAGCGAATGCGGCAACCTTGGATGCCGATCGCGTCGAGCACCGCGCCCGGCCCCGCGCGCTCCATCGTGACGCCGAAGGTGCGCACGTTCGGCCCATTGGCGCGCACCTCGATGCGATGCGCGCCGTCGGGCACCTCGTAGCTGCGAAACGCGCTCTTCGCGACGGGAGCCGCGGTCGACAGCTCCTCGCGCACCTCGCCGTCGATGCTCACCTCCATCGGACCCCCCGCGGGTTGCTCCAAATAGCTTACCCCGAAGCGCGAGACGGCCAGGCCAAAGGTGCCCTTTTTTGCCGTGGAAAACCGCGAAAATACGCCTGCGCCTTGGGATCGGAACGACACGCCGCCGAGGCCATAGAAGCCGTCTTCGGCGTAGGGCCCCACGACCCGGCTCACCTGCCATCCCGCCGACGAGAAGCGCGTGACGTCGTTGTGGAAGTAGCCCGGCCACGCATTGGCCATGAGCATGAAGCCGTGTCCGCCGTCGCCGAAGCGGCCCTGCAACTTGCGCCGCAGCGTCGCCGTCACGAAGTCGCTGGCGACGATCGAGTCGCCGAAATAGGTCACGCGCGCGAGCGCGCCGGCGTCTTTACGCTCCACGCGCGCCAACGCCTCATAGAAGAAATCCAGGGCTTTTCCGGAGGGATCTTCGATAGGGAGCGGGGAGCTGTCGGGATCTTTCGCCGCGCCGGGCAGCGCCTCCTTTGCATGCGGAGGCAGGCGCACGACCTCGGGTTGGGCGAGATCGGTCTGCTCGGTGGTCTCGTGATCGAGCGCGGTTTCACCCACCGACGCGGACGGCACGGGAGCGTTCGCGACGGAGAACAAGCTCTGTCCGTCGGGCAGCGGCGTGAGCAGGCGAAAGCGATCGAGGCCCGGTACGGCGTACGGCAGAGCGACCAGGATGCCCGTCGAGAGCGCCGCGAAAAAGGCCTTGGAACGCAGGCCATTCGTGCCCGAGGTGGCGTTGCCCTGAGGGCCCTCGGACACCCCGCTCAGTTGCCTTGCTCTTTCTGTTTGAGCATCGCGGTCGCACGATCACGGCACGCCTTGTCGCCCATGTGCGAGCAGATCGCGCGGAGCATGCGGATCTCGTCGGCGGAAGCCTTGCCGCTCCACACCTTGCCTTCAATCGCACGCCGCATCGCCGCCTCATCGGGGGGGCCCTGCGGAGGCAACGCGCCCCCGGAAGTGGAGGTGGTATCGGTCTTCGCGACGGCGCCCGTCGTGGCCGCGGGGGGCGAAGTCGCCGTGCTCGGAGCCGTGGGATCGCCGTACGGATCGGTCGCGCGCGTGCTCGTCGGAACCGGGCCGTTGTTGAGCGGGACCGCGCGCGGGTCCTTCTGCTCGTTCATCTTCGCGTCGATCGCCGACATCATCTGGAGCGCTTTTTTGCGGCGTTCCGCGTCGACGCTCGGGGTGGTTGCGATTTGATTGAGCAGCTTGCGCTTCTCCGCGAGGTCTTCGACTTGCTCGACCTGGGCGAACAAGCTGTCCGCCCAAGCGGCCTCGACCGCCTTGAAATCGGCCTCTTCGCGCGCCGCGGAGTTCTCGCGAATTTGCAACGCCTTCTGGTGCGCGCCCTCGATGTTGCCCGCCGTGAGCAAGGCCTTCGCCTCCGCGAGCAGGGCGTTGTCCGCCGCCGTTGCGGGCTCCACGGCGACGACCGCGCCTGTCTCGGGCACCGCCGGTGGGTTGCTTCGCATCGCGAGCAGCACGCCGCCGATGGCGAGGATGCCGATGGCGATGCCCACGGCGACGACCTTCATCGTGCTGTTCGTGCGCGGGGGCGGTGCGCCCGCGGCTGCTGCGCTGCTCAACGCCGCGTAGTGCTGCCCCATGACGGCCGGCAGCGTCATGCTCATGTCCGCGCGGAACACCTTGCCCGCGCCGACGAAGCGCAGGCGCACATCGCCGAGCTCGATGGCATCGCCCGCTTCGAGGATGCCTCGCTTCAGCTCGACGCCGTTGATGCGCATGCCGTTGGCGCTCTGCTTGTCGACGACCTCGTAGCGGCCTGCGCCGAGCGAGAAAAACTCGGCGTGGATGCGGCTCACGGAGGTGTGATTGATGGGGATCGTCGCGTCCTCGCCGCGACCGATCGTGACGTACTCGCGATCGAGCGGAAACTCGGCGCCGGGCGTCGGACCGACCACCATGACCAGGCGATTGGGCCGCTGTTGAACGGGCGATGGGGCCCCCGGCATCGCCGCGGGCGCGGCAGCCGCCGCAGGCTGGTGCGGATCGGCGGCCACGGGCACAGGCGCGGGGAGCAGCGCCTCGTCCACGAGCTCGATGCGGTAGTCGCCAAGCTGAACGACATCGCCATGCGCGATGTTCTGCTCGCCGACCACGCGGGCGCCGTTGACGTAGGTGCCGTTGTAGCTCTCGAGATCGCGGACGATCCAACCTTCGCCGTTCTTGCGCAGGGCGGCGTGCTTGCGCGAGACGTTGCGGTCCGTCAGGCGGATGGCGTTTTCGTCGGCGCGACCGACTCCGTATTCGTCGTGGGCGAGGGGGAGCGAGGTCTGTTTCCCCTCGTCATCCTCGATCGTCAGCTTCCACATACTACGATGGGCAAGCGGCCACGGTGCGAGCCGGCTTGGGCTAGGGTCTCACGGAGCGGCTTTTCCGCCATGAGGACGTTACTCTATCGAGGCCCCATACCGGAAGGCAACGAACGCGTTGGGTTTCGATCTAACGGGCCTTTTTCCCCGAAGAAAGGGCGGGAAATAGCAGGTCCCCCTCGACGCGCCCGCCGACCTCCAAGAGGGTCCGCCCTTCGGCGTCGCGTCCCGGCAGTTCGCGCGTGAATTTCTCGTGCGCCGTCGAGAGCGTGACGCCAAGCTCCTCGGCCACGCGAGCGAGCTCGGGGCCCACCGCGTCGTCGACGAGCGCAGCCCTTTCGCGGCTCGAAATGCCGGGCGGAACAAGCACCGCGACCCTCCCCACGACGCGACCACCCACCGCCACAACACCCAGCTCGGAGCCCGTTTTTTCAACGATGTCGATGCGCGCCTGCGTTTGCTCGACGCGATCGCGCAAGCTCGCAAGCGATAGCGCCCCGCGCTTCAACAGCTCGCGCACGTCCTCCGTGGGCTCCGTTCGAAACTGTTCTGCGAGCTCCGCATTTTCGGCGCGCACGCGGCGCATCGAAGCCTCTGCTTCGGCGAGCTCGGCGCGCAATCCATCGAGGTCGGTCATGTCGCCTGCCTAGCACCGCCGTTCGCCAGCGCGGAGCGCATAGCGTCAGCCATCGCGTCA
>CAYLJT010000534.1:0-6285 GCA_964383995.1 uncultured Polyangiaceae bacterium | reverse complement strand
AGGTGACCCCCCGCTGGTCGGTGCACTTGACGTCCACAATCGACAGCTTCAGCTCCGCCACCTGCGGACGCTGCTCCGGGGGCAACAGCTCGACGTCATGAATGCGATGGCCCTCGTCGAGGTCGAGGATGTCGTTCAGAAAGGCAATGAGGACGTCTTTGTGCTCTTCGGAGCCAAAAATGCGCTTGAACGCGAAGCCGGTTTTGGGGTCGGCGAACGTGGGACGAGGCATGGGGCGGCGCGGTGGGAAGCCGAGAGTTTACCGCTTGAGGGGCGGAAAGGCACCAGCTACTTGAGAACGGATCCCCGTTCCAGCCTGCCGCCAGAAGAGGGTGGCTTTGCCCGCAGCTGGTGGAGCTTCAAGGGCAATACCTTCGCGTAGTGGTCGAAGTCCGAATCCGTCGTGAAGACGGCCAACCGACGCCGAAGGCTGACAGCACAGATCAGGACGTGGATAGAGCTACCCTGGACGCCCGAGGCTCGACAGCGATTGAAGCACGCCGCCGCTTCTTCGTAGTCCTCAGGAACGAGTAGAAGGTCGTCGAAGGCGCGAAGTCGTAGCTTCAGAGTCTTGAACTGCTCCGCAGTTTGGACGCCCGACAACAGCTCTTGTCGAATTGGACCCATCATCACGACGCGCCCCTCACGCAACAGCTCGCGCAGCTCGTGCTCGTGGGGGCCGTCGGCTGGACGTCGTCGTCGAAGCGCGAGAGACCATACCGACGTGTCGACCAGCACGCTCATCGGCGCCGTCGCTGCGACTTGTAGTCGTAGCCGGGGTCCAGGTCGATCGTGCCGAAGAGGTCCACGATAGCGGCCTGCTTTCGACGCTGAATGTACTCGCGCAGCGCCTGCGTGACGGTGGCCTTCTTGGTTTTTTCTCCCCCGACGCGCAGGGCTTGCTCCAGGAGCTTTTCGTCGAGCGCTAGATTCGTCGCCATGTGTAAACGTTTACACATAGCGTGGGTGCTTGCAAGTCCCCCTGTGGAGCCGGGCTAGCAAGTGCACGTGTGGTCGGCTTTGCGCCGAGCTGAGGGGTTGCCGCCTAAGAAGCCGCCGCGTCCTCCGAGGGCCCCGTCGAGGTCGAGGAAGTACACCCCGACCCCAAACGCTCAGCTGAGCCTTACAGGCGGGGCTTCGCCTGACCTCCGGCGACCCACCAGGCAACCCACCCTTCACACAGGCCAAGGACCGTCACTCCGTGGCGCCCCGTCGACCTACCCTCCACAACCATACACCTCCACCGCGCTGACCTTCCCCTTGACATGGATCGACCCAAGATCCGTACAGACCGCGCGCAGCTCGTCGGGCAAGCTGTCGTAGACGGCGCGCGAGACGATGACGGGGTAAGCTAGCTCTTTGCTCGCGCTCTCCAGGCGCGCCGCGGTGTTGACGGCGTCGCCGATGACCGTGAACTCTTTGCGCGCCGCGCTGCCGATGCTGCCCATGACCACGTCGCCCGCGTGGATGCCCACGCCGTTGGCGAGCTCGGCGCGGCCTTGCTGTCGCCAGCGGGCGTTCAGCGCGTCGAGCTCGCTGCGCATTTCGAGGGCCGCGCGGAGGGCGGCCGCCGCGGGGTTGTCCAGATCGGTCAGACCGCCGAACACGGCCATGATGGCGTCTCCGATGAACTTGTCGATGGTGCCGCCGTTGCGGCTGACGCAGTCGACCATACGATCGAAATACTCGTTCAGGTGGGCCACCAGCTCCAGGGGGTCGGCGCTCTCGGCGTAGCTGCTGAAGCCGCGCAGATCCGAAAAGAGGACGACCACGTGTTTGCGCTCGGAGCCGAGCTCGGCGTCGTCGCGCAGGATGCGGTCCTTGATGTCCTCACTGACATATTGCCCGAAAAGACGGCTAATACCGGCCTTCTCGCGCTCTTCGCGGACCGCCCGCAGCACCAGGCGCCGGGCGCTCGTCGCCAGGGTGCCGACGATGAGCCCGGTGAACACAAGCTCGCCCGCGCGCACGATGTACGGTGGCAAGGTGGCGATCTCGTCGTACATCAGCGGATCGGGGGTGGTCACCAACGCGACGTGATCCGCCGACAGGAAGTACATGGTCAGGAAGCCGGCCGCGGCGATGATGCCGGAGAAGAGCGAGAGGCGCAGGTCGAACATGAAGCCGCTGAGCACGATGACAAGGGGGTAGATTCCTACCATCGGGCCGTTCAGGTAGGTGCCGGCGCTGCCGGTGGTCCCCCACTCCGCTAGCGCGAGCACGGCGGTTGGGATGACGGATAGGGAGAAGAACACCGGGTAGGCGGCCGTCCGTGTCAGGCGACCCCGCACCGCGAGCGACCGGATCCAGAGCGCGGCCAGCACTCCCAGGGCGGCGGACAGCTGCGGCACGCGGAGGTCGCGCATGGTGTCGAATGCGCCCATGACGAGGGTCACCACGAGGCCCACCCCCGCGAACGCCAACATCACCAGGCTGCCGAGCCCGAGCGCGCGTTGGGCCTCCTGCTCGGTGTGGCGTTGCAGGAGAGCCGCATCAACCTCACGTGTCTTAGGGGCTCCGGCCACGGCGGAAGTAGAGCACGCGGCGCGCGACGGTGTCCACCGCAGGACACGACCTTCTTCACGGCAGCCTTGCGTCGTGCCCGCGCCCGTAGAATGCTTGAGCCGATGTTGTCCTGTACCGAGCGCCTCGGGCCACCTGGCCTGCTTTCACGCGGGTCGCTGCCCCTCGCCTGTCTGCTCGCCCTGGGCTGTGGCAGTAGCGAGACGAGCCCGCCCAAACAGGAGGAAGAGCCCGCCATCGACGCCTCCCGCTTGACGGCCGACTGCTTCAAGGGCGGCGAGACGCCGCAGCTCGATCTGAGCGGTCCCGTGGCCAACTGGACCTGGAACGATCCTCACGTCCTGACCCACGAGGGCGGCTATTGGATGTACGCCTCGGCCACCGACAACTTTCAGTTCCCGGTCCGCCTGTATCGGCTCGACTCGACCGACGGTGAGACTTGGACACTGACCGATTCGACGCCCATCCTGTCCGATGGTGAGGCCGGGAGCTGGGACGCAGGAGGTTTGGAGACCCCGGCGGTCGTCAAGTTCGGGGGCCGCTACCACCTCTTTTACACGGGCTACGCGCACCTCGTAGGTACACCCGAAAGCTCACCTGCGGAGTTTCGCATCGGTCACGCCGTGTCCGAAGACGGCCGTACATTTACGCGTCTGGACAACAGCCCCGTGGTCGGGCCAAGTGGCACGAACGCCGACGTAAACGACGATTGGTACGCCTTCATCGTGGGCGAGCCAGGCCCGGTGGTTCGCGGTGATCGCCTCGACGTGTATTTCACCGCGGTAGGCGCCGATCCGGAGCTCGGTGCGCTGCAAGTGATCGGCATGGTCAGCACCACGGACGGCGAGACCTGGTCTGCGCCGGAGCGCGTGTTGGCGCCCGATCAGGCCTTGTATCCACGGGACGAAGATTGGGTAGGTTACTCGACGCCGAACGCGATCGTCGTGGGCGACGACGTTCAGCTGTTCGTCGACGTGGCGCAGCAGCCCGCGGGCGGCGACTGGAAGCAACGTCGCATTCACCACTTCCGTTCGACCGATGGTCAGACCGGTTGGGTCCCTGATCCGAAGGCGATCCGCGCGGCCGGCGATCTACCCTGGGCCGTGGACGAGATCCGCTCGCCCGCTGCTCTGCTCGACGGCACCCGCCTGCGCCTGTACGTGGCCGGTCACGAGCTCGACGGCGTGCCTCCCGATCACTTCGCGATTGGCATGCTGCTCTGCGATCTCACCCGAAAGTAGCGCGTCTGACGCGGCGTCCGGAGGTTGCTCGACGCAGCGCGCGCCGTGGTCGACAGCGCCGCCCAGGTCGTGTACCTTCCTCGGTGATGAGCCCTGCCAACCGCATCCTCGCCAGTCTCAGCGCCCTCCTCTGCATCGCGGTCGCGGCCTGCGGTGCCAGCGTGGTCGGAGGGGGCGGAGCCGGCGGCAGCGGGGGGAGTGGTGGTGACGACACAACGAGCGGCATGGGCGGCGTCCCCGCAACGAGCGGTGGAGGCATGGGCGGCGTGGGCGGCGGCAGCCCCAACGCCATTGTCTATGGATCGGGCGTGGTGACCTTCCGCGTCGCGACCTTTCCGCTCTCCTGCGCGGACACCATGGCGAGCCCTCCCTACGACCAGTGTGGTTGGTTCAATCTGGAAATCACCCTTCCCGAAGGCTACGTCGAGGTCGGCACCGTCGATATCAGCACGGTCCCCGAGGCCACGTTGTACGTCTCGGAAGCCACGCCCCCCTACAGCTCCACGCCGGGGGATTGCGGAGGCACCGCGGCGGTCAGCGGTGGCTTCGGATCCGGCGCCTTGTCCGGCGTTCTTGACATCCTGGACGTCGGGCCGTCCGCCGTCACGTTCACCCTCTCCGGCTCCGGGGACTGGTCTTCCGACGTCAACGTCGACGGGACCTACGTCGCGCCGCGCTGCAACTGAGCCTCGACCGCTCGACAGGCGCATGCGCCAGGGCACTTGGGGCTCGATGCGCTACTGAAGGCCATGGCAGGGCGCCCTAGGCTTGGACGCCTGAGCGCGGAATAGGCGGCGCACGGCGCAGCAGAGGCCTTGCCTGACTTGTACGACTTATGGTACAAGTTCGACATGGACTACCGCCCCCGCATGTTATCCCAGGCGAGGACTGATCTCTTCGGCATCTTCGAGGACGTTACCAAGCACCCCGGCCGCAAGGTCGTCCTCCGACACCGCGGCTCAGACGCTGAAGCCGTTGTCGTCAGTCGAGACTATCTAGCGCGGCTCGAACGCGGCGCCGCCTGTGCCGTGGATTCAACGTTCTCCCTCTTCGGGAGCGCTGTAATTCACGGCTCCGTCGACGAAGTCCTCCGTGAAGTTCGCCGGGATGCCGAGGCCGGCTTGGAGAAAAAGCTCGCAAATCTGTCCTCAGGGAAGAAGAAGGGATGACGCCGCTCGCGGTCACGGACTCACATGCGTTGATCTGGGCGGCCACGGGAAAGAAGGCCCGGCTCGGGAAGGGCGCGCGACGCTTCTTCGAAGACGTCGAGCGGGGTCTCGCCGCGCTCTACGTGCCCACAATTGCCCTTGTCGAGATCGGCGAAGCCGTACAACGCGGACGCATTTCGTTCTCCAACGGCTTCGAGCGTTGGACGGAGTCGATGTTCGCGTCGGGGAGATATCACCCAGCTCCGCTCACCGCCGAAGTCGTCCTGCGAGCCCAGTCGCTCTATGCAATACCCGAACGCGGCGACAGGCTCATCGCGGCGACGGCCATCGAACTCGACTGTCCGCTCCTCTCGCGCGACCCGGCGCTGGTGGATGTCGAAGGGCTCGAGGTCCGGTGGTAGAGCCATGGAGTCGTGTCACGAGCTCCCCTTTCGCGCCGAGCAAACCAACGGGCTCTTGCCGTCGACGCTGCCGCCCACGGACGCCTGGCGTCGGGCGACCTCGACGACATCGTGTGGCAGACCCGCGCCCTGGGTAAACCCATGGATCCTGGTCGCGCTCCTGCAACATGGCGTTCGGGCCTGCCGCTCCCGCGTCAAGTGCCGCAGAACGTTTGGTACAGCCACTGCTCCTTGCCCGGCGGCTCGCTCAGGTCGGCGGCTTCCGGCTGGTCGTCGTAGGGCCGGGACAGCACGCGGTTCAGGCGCTCGAAGGGCCCGAGGTCCCCCTGCAAGGCTGCCTCGATCATCGCTTCGATCTGGTGGTTGCGGGGGATGAGCGCCGGGTTGGCGCGGGCCATCGAGCGGGCCTGTTCTTCGGGCGTCGTGGGCTCTTCCGCCAGGCGCGCGCGCCAGGTCTTGCTCCACTCCAGGAAGGGCTTAGGCTCTTGGAAGAGCTCGGCGACCTTGCCATCGTCGCCCGACGCGGCCGCCTGCGAGAGCCGCCGAAAGCACAGCGTGTAGTCGCTGCGGCTCCCTGCCATGTGCGAGAGCAGCGCGGCGAACAGCTCGGGGTCCCCTTCCCTTTCCAGGGTAAGACCGAGCTTGCGCCGCAGCTCCGAAGCGTAGGCCTTGCCAAAGAGGTCAGGGAAGGTGGCAAGGCGCTCTTCGAACCTTGCCACCGCCCGGTCGCCGCCGTCGTCCACGGTGGGCAGCAATGCCTCCGCGAGGCGGGCCAAATTCCAGCGCAAAATGCTGGGCTGACGGCCAAACGCGTAGCGGCCGTTTTGGTCGATGGAGCTGAAGCTGCGGTCGGGCGAATAGGCGTCCAGAAAGGCGCAGGGGCCGTAGTCGATGGTCTCGCCGGAGATGGTGGTGTTGTCGGTGTTCATGACGCCGTGCACGAACCCGAGG
>CAYLJT010000533.1:0-6300 GCA_964383995.1 uncultured Polyangiaceae bacterium | reverse complement strand
TCGAAGGGCGCGTTGGGCTTCGAATAACTGTCGACGGCGATACCCTCGACATCCATGAGGAGCGAGGCCACGCCCCCTTCGGTGCCATCGACGACCTCGCGCAGAACCTCTTGGAACATGCGGGGCAGGTTATCCAAAAGGGAGCAAATCGGGAAAGATTGAAGCGTTGCAAGAGGAAAAAGAAGGCCCAAGACCCTTTGAAAATGCGGGTTATGAGCCCCAAGGCTTTGCCTCTTGCGTCCTACGCGGCGCCGGGCCATGCCCGCTCCCGGGGTACCCGCTTGCCTACCGCCTTGACCCCCCTCTTGGCGACCGGCTAACGTGCGGACCGCTCGCACCGTAGCGAGCAACTACGAAGCCGACGACAAAGGACGCAGCGGCCAATTATGCGTGCACGAGCCGGGGATCCGTCCCGCACCATGCCCCAGAAAGTCCTCGCGGGACGCGCGACGGACCCCCAACTTCGGGGCGACCTCGTTCAGGTCAAAGTCGATCAAGTCATCCTCACACGGGCTCCAGCCCGCGCCATGGCCGAAGCGTTCGCGTCGGGCATGAAAAAGACCGGCGTGGAGGTAGCGGTCGCCTACGACACGACGTGCATTACCGATCGCGCTCTGTTGGAGCAGGCCCGCGATGGCAAGCCACGCACGGTGTCGCGCGAGTATCCCCTCTACAACGTGGTCGTCGCGCGACCGGGCATCGGGTTCCCCGCGCCCGTTCACCTCGAACGCTTCGCCGCGCCGGCTCGCCTCGCGCTCACCGACGATCCTCGCCTCGCCTCGACGGGCGGCATCGGCATGCTCACCCTCGTGGTGTCGCCGAGCGTGCTCGGTCAGGCCCTCGCCACAGGCAGCGTTTGGCTCCGCCCGCCGCGCAGCGTGCAGATCCATTTGACCGGCAAAATAAGGCCCTTTGTCTGCGCTCGCGACGTGGCGTTGGAGCTCCTTCGCCGGGGCCTGCACGAGGTCGTGGCGCGCATCGAAGAAGAGCACGGCGCCCCCGTCGTGCTCGAGCTCGCGGGGCCCAGCGCGCGCCTGCTCTCGGTGGCCGAGCGCAGCGTGCTCGCCGGCATCGCACCCCAGGTGGGCGCCGCCGCGGCCATCTTCGTGAGCGACGAGAAGACCGAGGTCTTCCTCCGCGATCAACGGCGCTCCAAGGCCCATCGCGCCCTCGTGCCGGATCCGGGCGCGCCCTGCGAAGAGGTCGTCTCCGTCGACCTGTCGGTGGTCGATCCGCTGCTCATGGACGAGCAAGGCAACGTGCGACCCGTTCGCGATCTCGCGGGCACGCCGGTAGGGCAGGTGGTGCTCGGAGGTGACTCGGGAGCGACCCTGCGCGACATGCTGGCCGCCGCCCAATTGCTGAAATCGAAACGCGTTCCTTCGCGGCTCGATTTGTTGGTGGCTCCGCCCTCACGTCAGGTGCTCGAAGTGCTGGCCCAGACCGGCACGTTGGTCGATCTCGTGGCCACCGGCGCGCGCATTTTGGAGCCCGATGGACGGGTCGTCAGCTCGGCGATGTACCCGCCTCCGCACAACGGTTTGTCGATGCGCACGGCGGATCCTGAGCCGCGCGCGTTCGGCGCGCCGTCGTTCGTCGTCGCCTCCGCGGAGACGCTGGCGTACGCCGTTGCGACGGGCGTCGTGGGCGACCCGAGGAGCTTCAAGCGCCCCGTGCGCGTCACCGTGCCGCGCGCGTTGCCCACCGACGATGTGCTCGTTCTGCGCGACAAAAAGGGCGAAACGGCGGCCACCAAGAAGGTGCCCACGGTGGCCGTGGCCGAGCCTTGGAAGGGCGCGACGACCCTCGATGTGCGGACGTCACCGCCGTCCTCCGACGACAAACCGACGGGCGACGGCTTCGCGCTGGTGCTCGCAAACCTCGACGAAATCCGCGCGATGGGCGAGCTTTGGATCGACTCGGCGCGGGTGCGCGCCGTGATCGCGCCCCTCATCCCAAGCGGCGTGACCTCGGCCCTCGCTGCCGAGGGCATCGCGTCGTTTGCAGCCGATGCCAAGGTGATCGAGGCGCTTCGTGCGAGCAAGAGCCTGGGGCTTCCGGCGCCCGCGCAGTGGGGCGACGGCTGCACCGCGATGGCAGGCAACGAGCGCGTCGCGCTGCGCTGGCTCGCCAAGGCGAACGAACGCGCCTGGACGCAAGCGGGCACCTCCCGCGCCCCGAAGGCCATCCCCAGCGCCAAGGGCTCGTCGCGCGGTTGACCCTGCGTAGGCCGCGGAGGATCGGGGGATCTTCCGCGGCGAGTCCGCCTTGCCCGGGCGTTGTCTCAGACAACCGCGCTCGCGCTAGTGCCCTGGTCGCGAAGTTCGTTTGATGAACCGACGACGTATCCCGACCAGGGCACTGGAAACGGCCGCGAAGCGGACGTTGGGGTTTCGGGGCGAAGCCCCGAGAGAACCGATAGTGCCCGCGCTGCGTCGCAGCGGCCGACGCGTAAGCGGCGGCGCGAAGTTCGTTCAACGAACTTCGCGGTCGGGTCACTAGCTACGGGCAGCCGGCCCCCGGACCGTCGCAATCGCCGTAGCAAGCGTCGCAAAGGACGCAGTACGCGTAGTTGTAATACTGCTGGTTTCCAAGGGGATAGAAGAACGCGCAGTCGTCGAAGCACACGGTGTCGGCGGGGTCGCAGAAGCTGATGCAGTCCGCGTAGAACAGGCAATCCAAGCTGTTGTTGCAGGTGTTGAACTCGTTGAAGCAGGGGCCGTTGCTCGCGCAGTCGACGCACAAATCGCAGCTCCCCGTGCCGTCGCACACGCCGCCCCCGCTCGATGAGGTCGCCACATTGTTCGAGGTCGTAGCGCTCGTCGTGGCGTTGCTGGTGGTGGCGGAGGTCGTGGAGTTGGTCGTCGAGCCGCCCGTCGTCGTGCTCGTGGTGGCCGTCGTGCCGCTTTCGCCGGTCGATCCCGTGGCCGTGCTGGTGCCGTTGTTGGTGGTGTTCGTCGTCGCGCCCGAGGTGCCCCCGGAGCCGCCGTCGCCCCCTTCCCCTCCGCCACCGAGGAGCTCGCTGCCCTGCGCGCAACTGAAGACCCCCGCGAGGGTGAGCAAAAGGAAGGAAAACGAAAGGCTTTTTTGCATCTTGAAGCTCCGCGGCAAGACCGAAGCAAGCGAAGGATCGCACATCTTACGGCGTTCTGTCTCTCGCGGCGTCCGGTCGCCGACGGCGCCCTGCTTCAGGTCGCAGAAGATGCGCTCTCGCGGTAGTCGGTGGGCACGTCGAGGAAGCCTTCGTGGGCCAGGTACTCGTAGAGCTCGTCGCAGAGCTCTCCGCAAATCATGCTGAATATGCGCGGATCGGTGATGAACTGCAGGGTCTCGGGGCGGGTCGACTCGCTGGTGTCGGCGAGCCGCGCGACGAGCTGATCCTCGGCGTAGCCGACCAGGCGCACCATCAGTCGACGTTCGAGGGCTGCGCGGAAGCGTGGAAACGCCTCGACCGTGACCTTGTAAGCGAAGGCGCGCCCCTCGTGGGTGGCCGCCTGCACGATCACCTCTTTGGACAATTGCCCCACGTTCGACGCCAAATGCTTCGAGCAAAAGTCGACGAGCACGCTGTTGAAGGCCGATACGATGCGGCGAAGCTCGCTCGAGCGGCGGGACAAGAAGGTGTCTTGCATGTCCTTGGCGACCCGGGCAAGAAGCTCAAAGCTCGCGTTCTTGACCTCTTCGTTCGCGAAATCGAAGCCACCGAGCTCGTTCTTGAGGCGGTGCTCGTAGCGCACGAGAAGGTAATAAAGGGCCTGCTCCGGGAGCTGGATGACCTTGGTCGCGCCGTCCTGACCTCGGGTCTTTTCGTGGAGCTCGGACTCGAAGAACAGCCGCGCGAGCTTGCGATGAATTTTGCGCAGGCGCTTCTGAACGACGACGCTCGGCTCATCGGGTCGAAACACCTTGCCGAGGAGGGTGCGAAGGGTTCGCTCGTGGGCCTGTGCGATGCTTGGGCGCTCGTCCGCTTGGCGCTCCGAGAGCTGGGCGTTTTGCTGCATTTCGCGGAGCTGAGCGACGACCCCCGCGGTGATCGCGTCAAGCTCGGGGTTGGTCTCCAGATCGGCTTTGTAGTGGACGATGCGGGCCTCGACCTGCTCTTGCAGGAGGCCGAGGGCCATCTCAGTGATGGCGTCTTTGGAGGCCTGGGGGAGCTGCTCACCGCGCGCGACGGCGGGCACGGGCAAGGGAGGCCGGGGGGCCGCCGCACGTAGCGCCGCGCTGGCGGAAGCTCGGGGCGGCAACGGCGGTGGTTTCGGGGCGGTCGACATCGCGGCACAGCATACCGCTCCCGCCTTTTTGTTGCCGATTTCAAGGCCCAACGAGGACAAGGGCGGTATAGACCGGCCGCCATGCGTTCCTTCAGCGTTGCGGTCCTCCCTTCGTTCGTCGTGTGTCTCTCGTTGTCGCTCGCGGCTTGCACGCGGGACAGCGAGACCCCCGCGAGCGCCCCGCCCTCCCCTTCGAGCGCGCCTGCGGCGGCCGCGCCTGCGAGCGCTTCGCCGGGCGCTTCGCCGGGCGTTTCGGCGGCCGCGGCACCGGCCCCCGAGGCGCCGAAGGCAGATGCTTTGGGCTCCAACGATATGTCGGTGCTCTACGTGACCATCGACTCGATGCGCGCCGACATGCCCTGGAACGGCTACCCGCGCGACATCGCGCCCCGGCTCACGGCCTTCGAAAAGGGCGCCGTCAGCTACACGCGGCACTACTCCGTCTCGTCGTACACGGCGATGACGTTCACCGGCGTCTTGTCGGGCAAATACCCGAGCGAGGTGCCCCGGAGCGGCTACTTCTTCAGCAACACCTCGGACGACGCGGTGATGTTCCCCGAGCTGCTCCAGAAGGCCAACGTGCGCACCATGGCCGCGCACGCCCACTTCTACTTCGAGAAAAAGGCGGGCTTTCAGCAGGGTTTCGATGTCTACGAGATCGTCCCCGGGCTGAGCGCCGACAACACGACCGATCGCAACGTGACGAGCCCGCAACACTTGGAGCTCGCGATGCGCATGCTCGGCGACAAGGCCAACACCAGCGGGCGCTTCTTCGCGTGGTTTCATTTCCTCGACCCGCACGACCAATACATGCGCCACGAGGGCATCGATTTCGGCAAGAAAACCCGGGATCTTTACGATGGCGAGATCAAGTTCGTCGATGAGCACGTGGGCAAGCTGCTCGACTTCGTGGCCGCCCAGCCCTGGGGAAACAAGGTGGCCGTGGTCATTTCGAGCGACCACGGCGACGCCTTCGGGGAGCACAAGATGTTCCGCCACGGCTTCGAGATCTGGGACGTGTTGACCCACGTTCCACTGATGATCCAGATGCCCGGCGCCAAGGCGCGGCGCATCGATACGCCTCGCAGCAGCATCGATCTTCCGCCCACCTTCTTCGAGATGCTGGGGGTGCCGGTGGACCCTGGATTTCAAGGCAAAAGCCTCGTGCCCGAGCTGCGCGGTGGCGAGCCCGACGAGCGCGACGTGATCGTCGACTTGCCTCGCACGAGCGACAACGATCGACGGCGCGCCTTGGTGCACGGCGACTACAAGCTCTACGCGTACGGCGACGACGACGGCTACGCGCTCTACAACCTGAAGACCGATCCCGACGAGAAGACCGATGTGAAGCGCCAGGACAAGGAGGCCTTCGAAACCATGAAGGCCCGCTACAAGAAGGCCTCGGAGCGCATCATCGAGGTTTGCCCGAAGAACGTGAGCAAGCTCAAGGGCGTCAAAAAGGGCAAAAAGTGCTGATTATTTGAGGGCGAGGGCCGCATCGAGGGCGGCCCCGAGGGTCGTCGACGGCCAGATGCCGAGCACGATCACGAACACCGCGGCGAGCACGATCGCGCTCGTCACGTAGCCCGACTTCATGGGCGTCGCGACGGCTGCACCGGGGGCCGGCTCGCGCATGTACATGTAGACCAAGACGCGCAGGTAGTAGTAGGCGGCGAGGGCGCTGTTGAGCAGCAACAGCACCGCGAGCGGATAGAGCTCAGCGCCGATGGCCGCGCGCACGATGTAGAGCTTGCCGAAGAAGCCCGCGGTCGGCGGGACCCCGGCGAGGGAGAACAGGAACAACGAAAACGCGAGGGCAGGCCCGGGGTGCCGTTTGCCGACCCCTGCGAGGTCTTCGTAGCTCACGACCTCGGCGCCGCGGCTCCCGCACAGGATGAGCGCGCCGAAGGCGCCAGCCGTGGAGAGCGTGTACGTGAGGAGGTAGAAAAGAACGCTGGCTTGCGCGTCTTCCGCGAGGCGCACGGTGGCCGCGACGGCCACGAGGATGTAGCCCGCGTGGGCGATGCTC
>CAYLJT010000532.1:0-6302 GCA_964383995.1 uncultured Polyangiaceae bacterium | reverse complement strand
GCCAACCCCACCTACACAGGTCGCGTCACGGTGCCGGTGCTGTGGGACAAGCAGCGCGGCACCATCGTCAGCAACGAGTCGAGCGAGATCATCCGCATGTTCGGCCAGGCCTTCGACGGCGTGGGGGCAACCCCCCTCGACACCTACCCAAGCGAGCACCGCGCGGAGATCGACGAGGTGAACGCCAGGATCTACGAAACCTTGAACAACGGCGTTTACCGCTGCGGTTTTGCAACCAGCCAGGCGGCTTACGAAGAGGCCTTCGCCGCCCTGTTCGACACGATGGATTGGCTCGAAGCGCGCCTGTCGCAACGGCGCTACCTGGTGGGCCCGTCGATCAGCGAAGCGGACTGGCGCCTCTTCACCACGCTCGTGCGCTTTGACCCGGTGTACGTGGGGCATTTCAAGGTCAACCGCAGTCGTCTGGTAGATTTTCCAAACCTGTGGGCGTACACCCGAGAACTCTACCAGGTGCCTGGTGTGCGGGAGACCGTCAACTTGACGCACATCAAGCAGCACTATTACGGCAGCCATCCCACCATCAACCCGACGCGCATCGTGCCGGTCGGTCCAGCCATCGACTTCGACGCAGCGCATGGACGCGATGCGTCATGCTACCCCTTGGCCTGACCGACACAGGTCTTGCCACGGCGCGGCCGTTGCGTTTTCGGCGTTGGCTTCATTTTCGTACTTTTCACGAGGCAAGCTCCCTGCGATCATGCCGTCGTCGTGCCGCACAGTACGATCCTCACGCCTCGTCTGCAGCTCGTTCCCATCACGATTCAGGTGGTGGAGGCCATGTTGCGAGGGCGGCGCGCCGACGCCGAAGCGGTGCTCGATGCCACCTTGCCCGAAGCCTGGCCTGGCAGGGCGCTGGTCGAGCGCGCGTTTTGCGCGTCGCTGGAGCGCATCCGGGAGGCCCCCGAGGTGCGGCTGTGGGGAGACCGCGTCATGCTGCCCCGCGACGCACCGCGGCGTGTGTTGGGGAGCGTGGTGTTTCATGGCGCGCCGGGCGAAGACGGCGCGGTCGAGGTAGCCTACGGCGTGGAGCAGGAGTCGCAACAGAAGGGCTACGCCACCGAGGCCGTCCAAGCCTCCGTCGAGTGGGCGCTCGTACAGCCGGGCGTGCGTGCGGTGCGCGCCACGACCCCGCCCTGGCACATGGCATCGCGCCGCGTGCTCGAAAAATGCGGCATGGTGGTGGTGGGTAGTCGCGACAGCGACATGTTGGGCGAGCTCCTGGAATACGAGCGGGCCCGGTCGTAGTCGGGGGCTCGTGGCAAGGTCGGTCGGGGTGGGGTGCGGAGCCTTTCGGATGGGGGATCAGGGTCCGGTCACGATGATGCACGTGGTCTCGTCGTTCATGCTGCCGACGCTCGACTGGCTCGACGTGTACTCGGCCATCTCACCATAGCAGTCCGTCTTCTCCGCGAGCATCACCGTCCAACCGGTCGGGATGATGAGCGAGCTCAGCGCGTCGTTGCCGATACCAAGGTCGCCGCTGTCCTGGTAGCGCCCGGGCCACAGCTCTCGCGCCGAGCCCTTGTAGCTGGCGTCCTTGAAAATCATGACAGGTGTGCGGGTGGCGGGGCCTTCCACGCGGATGCTGGAGGCGCGGTCATTCCAGCCCTCGGGGATGAGGTTGCTATCGCTGGCTGTCAAGGTGTAGGTCGAGCCGCTGAAGCCAGAGTTTTCGTACAAGGTTACCGACCAGCCGCTCGGGATCGAGATGGAGCTCAAGGTGTCATTGCCGACCGTGAGCGCCGACACGTCGTAGAGACCAGGATACACCTTCTGCGAGCCCCCCGCGTACGACGTGTTTCCGTACAGCGTCACATAGGTGCTCACCGTACCGGTGATGGTGACGCTCGACACCACATCGTTGAAGGCAAGGTCGTCGAGGTCGCCGGTGTCCGAGGTCAGGTCGATGTACGAGCCGCCCTGGTCCGCGTTTTTGTACAGGCGGACCGACCAGCCGCTCGGGATGCGTAGCGAAGAGAGCACGTCGTTCCCGAGGACTGTGGAGGACAGGTTGTAAGATCCCGGGCGCAGCGCCACCGACGTGCCGTCGTAGTAGGCGTGTTCGTAAAAGAGCACCTGATCCGTGATGTTGTTCGTCTTGGCGCCATAGCCGGCGTTGATGCCCTCGACATCACCCTGACTGATGTGCGGAGAGCTGCGATCCCACTGGGAGCAATAACCCATGATCGAGTCGACGTCGTAGTCGTCGGTGAGCTCGGTGCCCGAGTAGTCGGTGGTCTCGCCGCTCGCCCAGTCGTCGCAATACTCTTCGTTGGCGTTGTCGGGCCGTTGTTGCTCGTGCGCGAAGCCCAAGGCGTGACCAAATTCGTGTACCGCAATGAGCCCGTCGCAATAGTCGTGTTGGCCTTGGCAGAAGGAGCGCGTGTCCGAGCTCCAGTTGTAGTCGAAGTCGACCGTCATGTCGGTGCCGTACGACTTCTTGCCGACCTCGCTATACCAACCCGTGCCCGAGTTGATGCGGATGCCGGTGAAGTTCGTGCTCTCGCTGGCAGAGCACGTGTCCCACCCCGTGAGCTCGACGCTCGAAATGGCGGCCCACTGGCCCTCTACGGCGGTCCGTACCCACTCCTTTTCGTCGTCGTCACCCGTGAAGTTCCAGCACACATCGATGTACGTCGTGCCGTCCGAGGATTTCGGCCACAAGGTCCCTGTGCGGTAGAGCGCCTCGTTGATCTGCCCGACATCGCCTTCGTCCAGCGACACGGGTGCGGCGCAACCGAGCGAGAAGACGCTCGAAGCTACGGCGGCGGCCAAAGAACCCAACAAGCTCTTCCGTCGTGAAGGCAGGACGGTGGCAATCGCAAGGAGGCCAGTCTTGGTGGGGAGGCGGCGGGCGGTCATAGTGATGTCCTTTGGGGGTGGAAGGCAGAGGGCGACGACGCTCGACGACCTCGCCCATCGAGGTCTCGCCGGGGTCTGTCGTCCCGCGTTCTGCAGCGCCCTTCGCAACGCTGATGCCAGCCAACTCAGCAAACGAAGAACCACCATTTCAAGGCCTTTTGGCCCACCGAGGGCAGCGCCCGCTGGGCCTGTGAGGGGTCGCACCTCCAGGCCCGACCCGCGTTGGAGGCTCCAGCCTCCAGGTGGGGCTGCGGGCTTGTCGCCGACGCTTCGACCGCTCTTTCTGGCACGCCTTCGCAAGGAGGGCGGTCGTCTCTTCGTTCATCGCAGCCCGGAGCCCGCCTCGTAAAGCTTGGCAACGGGGCGCGCCTTCGAGTAGTCGTTCGGCGATGAACGTTCGCCAAGCCCTCGTTGCCCTAGGCTCCCTGGCACTGACCATCTCCGCCCTCGGTTGTGGCTCGGACGACGAGACCACCGCAGCCACCGGGCCCGCCAAAGCTGGCCCCGGACCCTATGGGGAGATCGCCTCCAACGCAGCGCAAGCGTGGCCCAAGGCGCCCTCGCTGCCCCCGCTCACCCGAGAAGACGTGCTCTCCGCCTGCGGGGCTTGGGCCGCCTGCCCATCGGTCGAGGCCTTCGCCATTTCGGGCTTCATCGAGCGTGTCACCTTCTGCGTTCAGGATCTCGTGCTGCCATCTGCCGAGCGCGCCATCCCGATGAGCGCGATCCTGACAGGTGCCAATGAGCGGGCCGAGTATTTCGTCGACTGTGCGCTCAAGGCCTCGACGTGCGAAGCGATGAATGCCTGTATTTCCTCGCGGCTCTCGACGATTTATTGCGAAGAAGACGGTTGCCTTGCCTATTACGACTACGTCGTGACCTGCAATGGCAGTGTGGCAAGCCTGGCGACCAGCGCCGAGCCCGTCTTGCGCGACTGCGCGCTCGCCCTCGCAGAATGCGATCCCACGGGGCACACCGGCTGCACCGACAGACCCTTCTCCCAATGCGACCCCGCGCAGGGAACGTCGGATCGCTGCGACGGCAACATCCGCCTAGGGTGTGATGGTCAGGGTCAGGTCAGCTACCACGACTGTTCGAGGCTAGGAGGCACCTGCGGCACGGCCCCCGACGGCGGGGAAGACTGCATCTACCCAACCAGCCTGGAAGTGCCCTGCGAGGGCCTGCAACCGACCTGTACAGGCACGACCTTGAGCGCCTGCTTGCTGGGCGATCAAGTGAGCGTTGAGCTAGCGTCCGCTTGTCCGTAGACGGAAGCGCAGCCCCCGGTAGCTGTCCGAGACAACCGCGCGCGGCGCCACGTCGGTGCCGCGATCTTACCTCACCAGAAGGAGCGTTCGGCCGAGCCTCAGCGCGGAGCCTTTGCCGCCTTACGCGCAGTTGGGCGCTTGGGTGTCGTGCTCTTCGGGCTCCCGTTCATCACGGCATCCACGTTGGGCGCGTCGAGCACCCGCAGCGACCAACGCTTGAGGGCGGGCTCCTTGGCGTTAAGAATCCGCGCCTTGACCTCGGCGGGGACGGCACCAAAGCGCGCCTTGAGCAGCGCCAACAGCATCTTGGCCTGCCCTTCCACACGCCCTTCTTCCCGCCCCTTGACCTTGAACACATCGAGCACGTCTACGACCATCGCCTTTTCCTCTGGTCCTACCGAGTTTTTCAACAGCTTTGTCATCTCGAACGGGTCCAGCGTAGGTTGCGTCACCCGAAGATAGCGCACGATCGCCACCAATGCATCTGTCGCGTTCGGCTGCGCCAACATCGCTTCGAGCGCACCTTGCAGGGTGCCTAGCTCCTTCCGAAAACGGTCGGTGTCGCCCGCCACCGACAGGCACCACAACACAACCTCTCCCATGGCCGTCAGGGCCTGGTCGGCGAGACCGCTCGCCTGGCCCGGGCTCAAGTCGACGAGCCGCATACGGAAGTGCGGAATGAAGGGTCGCAACGCCGCGCGCGCAGGCTCTGGTGCTTTCACGAGCTCTTCGAACGCCGTCGCTGCCTTCCATCCGCGCCTGCCGTTGTGAACGACGATGAGCACGATGGGTGGCAAGGTCTTGCGTTTGGGCTCATCGCGAAGCATTTGCTCCCAGGCCCGCATCAAGTACACCCCGCCGGCCGCGGTTGGCCTCCCCATGTCAGAGACAATTGCCCTAAAAATCCCCAGCAAATCCCTTGCGAAGTGCCCACACGCCATGAAACCCTCAACCCACCATGGCCGCCTCGCTCCACGCTCGGGAAGCTTTGAGGGCTCAATGTTTGAGCTGTCCAGTACCTACAGAAACTACTCCCTTCATCGCCTCCCACGAGCACATGGAGCGTCATCCAAGGCTTCGCGCGCGATTGGGTAGACAGTTCCTTCCTGCCCGCACGGATCCAGGCAAGGAAGGTCGGGCTTGTCTCGGACAGATGGCGTTAGCTGCCACCCACGATCATCTGCTTCACGCGCACGGTCGGCGCGGCGGTGGACGAGCGTAGGTCGAGGTCGTCGCCGACGGCGTCGATCGACTGCCACAGGGTGTCCATGTTGAGCGAGATGGTCACTTCACTGACGGGGAAGGCCAACTGGCCATCTTCGATCCAGAAGCCGGCGGCGCCTCTGGAGAAGTCTCCGGTTACGGGGTTGAAGCCGAAACCCATCATCTCGGTGACATAAAGGCCCTTCGGGGTCTCGGCGAGGATCTCTTTGGCGCTCTTGGCTGTTGGACGGAGGATGAAGTTGCTCGTGCCTCCTCCTACGCCGCCTCCTCCTCCCCTCGATGCGCTGGCGGTGGAGACTTTGCCTAGCTTTCTCGCGGCGTAGCTGTCGCACAAATAGCCTTGAAGCACGCCGTCTTTCACGACCACGTTGCGCTTTGACAAAAGGCCCTCACCATCAAAGGGGCGGGAGCCGAGGGCCCTGGGGAGCAAGGGGTCGTCTTCGATGGTGATGAGATCGCTTGCTATCGCGGTGCCTTCGCGGCCTACCAAATAGCTGGATTTGCGCCAGATCGAGCCTCCCATCAGGCAGCCTCCCAACATGCCTAGCAGGCCCCTTGCGGCGTCGGGGTCGAAGATGACGGGGCACTCGGAGGTGGGCACTTTGCGCGCGCCTAGCTTGCGTAGGGTCCTCCTTGCGGCTTCGGCTCCCACGGCCTCGGGCGTGTCCATGTCGGCCAAGAAGCGCTTGGCTGTGTAGTGGAAACCGCGGCGTTTCTTGCCCCCTTCGTCGTCGGCTAGCGGCATCACGACCAGGGACGCATAGCTCGACGCATAGCCCCCTTGAAAGCCTCCCGAGAGCACCATGGCAAAGGCGCCTTGGGTGCGCGCGAAGGTCGCTCCATCGCTATTCGTGATCCTCGGGTCGGCGGCGCGCGCCGCTTCTTCGCCGCGGTTGGCCCGGGCTACGGCGGCGGCCGCGTCGACCG
>CAYLJT010000531.1:0-6307 GCA_964383995.1 uncultured Polyangiaceae bacterium | reverse complement strand
AGCCTGGTGGGTCCAGGGCCTCGTGGCAGAACGCGCAGCTCATGTCCGTTCGGTGCCGTTCGAAGCGCTGTCGCTTGCTGAGCCTGGGGTCGAAGGCCGGCGGCCGGGCGTTGACGTCGGGCGGGGGCGGCGCGATTTTCTCGCACAAAAGCCGCTCACGCACGAACTTACCTCGCAAGATCGGGGAGGTCTCGTCCGCCCCCGACAGGGCCGCCATCAGGCTGGCATGGGTAAGCACGCCGGAGCGCTGCTCGGCGGGTAGATCGACGAGCTGGAAGTCGCCCCCCGGCGGTGCTGGAACGCCGTAGATCCGCGCGAGACCGGCGTTGATGAAGCTCTTGTGCGAGGTGAGCAAGGTCGCCACCGAGTCACCTCCCTGGAACACGGCATGGGAGGTAAAGCGCAAGGTCTCCTCCACCATGGCGTCCTTCAGCTCGGGCCTAAAATCTGGGTAGAGCGCGGGGGATTTCGAGGCCGTGTCGAGGACACGCAGGTCGAGCCACTGACGATGAAAGCTACGCACGCCGTCTTGCGCGCGTCGATCGGCGAGCAGCCGACGCGCCGCTTCAGCGAGCCCTTCCCGGTCGCCGAGAGCGCCCGCAGCGGCCGCGTCCAAGAGCTCGTCATCGGGGGTCGAGGCCCAGAGAAGGTAAGAAAGCCGGGTGGCCAGCTCGTAGCCGGTAAGCTCCCGCGCGCCTGGCGAGCCGTCCGCCGGCTCGGCCCGGTAAAGGAAGCTCGGCGACTCCAACATGGCTGTCAAGACAAGCTCGATGGCGTGCGTGTAGCCCGAGCGCTCGTGCTCTTGCACAAAGAGCGCGAGGAGCGCCGTGCGCTCGCGCGAGTCCAGCGGTCGCCGGTAGATGCGCCGACCCAAGGTGTCGAGGAGTTGGCCTGCGCAGGCCGCCTCGGGCGACCCCGACGGGCAGGGGGCGAGGGTGTCGAGGTGCTTCACCGCGCGCGCCGCGAGGCCCTCGGCGGCTTCCATGTAGCGCTCGACGCCCGTTTGGCTGATGGGCGTGACCGTGTTGTTCTCGAAGCCGCCCACCGCCTCATCGGGAGGAAAGGCCGCCGCGGGGCGCTCCGTATCGCCGAGCAGATCGCGGACGGTGTTGTCGTACTCCTCGTTCGTCAACCGACGGAGGAGCGTGGGGGCCGCGACGATTCGAACGTCGGCCGCGACGGCGCCATCCGTGGAAGGTACGCTGCTCGGCGGCGCGGGGCCCGCCGAGCAGCCCGCGAGGAAGAGGGCCGTGAGCCCGGGGAGCCGACGGCGAAAGGCGCGCGCGAGGACCGCGACCGAGGAAGGGGTACTGCGCGCGAACATCGGGGGTGGGGAGGATAAGCGACGGCGCAGGACAGCTCCAAGAATCTCGCTGCACCCCGGGTCGAGCGCGGCAAAAAGCGCGTGGCACGCCACCTCCGTACGATTCCTAACACTCGCGGGCGGTCCTGGGCTAAGCTCCCTTGTTCAACCCCGAGTTGCCCGAAGGAGGCCTACCCATGAGAGAATTTACCCTGCTTATCCAGAACGACGCCACGATGGATGGGCTCACCGACGGGGAGACGATTCGGGGCTCGGGCATGATGGGAGCGTGCGATCTCACGATCGTGTTCGCACGAAAATCGGGAGGGGGATTCTTGGACGAAGGCCACATGCTGCACGTGCGCGCGGGCGTCGGTTCGAGGTATTTCTCCGACGACTGCGGCTTCGACAAGATCCGCTACGGCCACTACCTGCAACACGAGGGTCGGGTGACCCAGACGCGGCGCCTTCGCTAGTACGGTTGTCGCCGCTGAGGTCGCAGGACGTCCCGGAGTCGCACTTGCCCGCGCCGCCACTGCAGTGAACGGGGTGCCGCAATGGGTCGCGAAACCGGAGGCGGCGGCTGTGCACGTCCACGAATTTTCCCTTCGGAATGCCCGGCACGGGCTATGGTGCGGAGGTGGACCTCCGATCGACAGACATACCCCAAACGACTCTGGCTCGCGTGGGTCGGTTGGTCGTCGACTGCGGCAAAGGCGCGACGACGAAAGAACAGATGGTTCGCGCATGGACCCGAACGGGGGCCGATCCGGGCGCACACGCCAGTGACAAGCGCCAGGTGGACTATGCCCTGTATGGGGCGCAGCTACTGGGCCTGATCGAGACCGGCGAAGATGACGTTTCGGTGCTGACCGAGCGCGGTAGGCGCCTTGCCAGCGCCGGACCGGACTCTGAGGAGGGCAGGCGGATTTTTCGCGAAGCCATGAGCGCCAGCGCTCGTCTGCGGGAAATCGCGCCCGGGCTCGCGGACGCCGAGTCTTTTGACGAAGAGTCGTTCCGAGCGCGGATCGCGCGCGTGCCCGGCTTGAGCGCGAGAACCGCGGGGCAGCGGGCTGGGATGATGCTCAAGTGGCGGGAAGAGGCGCGCACCCCCCAGCTCCGGTTCTCCAGTGCGCAGCTCGGTGAAGGAATGTGGCGCCGAATTCAGATCAAGAATTTCCGAAGTCTTGAGCAAGCAAAAGTCGTCCTCCCGCCCTTCTGCTCCGTTGTCGGGCCCAATGGCAGCGGCAAGTCGAACTTCACCGACGCGCTCGTGTTTGCGCGCGATATTGCCCTCGATGCACAGAGCGCCGTCGCCGCCCGAGGCGAAATGCAGAGTGTTCGGCGGTTTTCCCCGGGCAAGCCGCTCGGCGTCACCATCGACGTGCGTGCCGCGCAAACACGCGAAAAGCTCGATACGGACTATGCCCGCCATTACTTCGAAATACGCTCCCGGGAGGGCGGCGATTGGTCCTTCGCCAACGAGCTGGTAGAAGTCGTCGAACGCGGGAGTCCGACGAATTGGGTTCGACGAAAGGGAGGTAAGGTGACAGGGTCGGTCCAACTGTCCGATCCAGGGCCAAAGACCAGCCTCATGCTCACCGCGCGCCAACTGCCACCCTTCAAGCCGGTAGCGGCGCTCCACCGACTGCACCGGATTCGCCTGAACGCCGATGCCATGCGTCAACCTCACATCTCCTCGGCCGAAAAACGGCTGCGGGAAGATGGCAAGAACATCGGCGACGCGATCCGCTCGTTGAACCCTAATGACCGGCGGCTCGTAACGGAGGCGATGCAGCGAATCGTCCCGGGCCTTCGAAACGTCGCGGCGGAGCCCGCCGCGGGCTACCTGGCTCTCAAATTCGAGCAAGCGCAAGGTCCTTCGGAGGTCGCTCACTTCAATGGTTTGCAGATGTCCGACGGGACCCTCCGAGCCTTGGGCATTGTAACTGCGAGCGCGCAGATGGAAGCCGGCGAGCTGTTGCTCATCGAAGAGCCGGAGGTGGCCATTCATCCAGGTGCCGCGGGTCTGCTCTTCGATGTCTTGAAGGACGCGTCCAGGCGTGGTGCCGTGCTCATGACGACCCATAGCGCGGACCTGCTAGACGCGGCGCGCGACGAGGAAATTCTTGTGTGTGAAATGGTTGATGGGGTCACGCGAATTGGCACGTTGGCCGAGACACAGCGGGATCTCGTTCGCGAAGGACTTTTTGCGCTGTCGGAGGTCATGAGATCCGAGCCGCTGCGCATTCAAGATAGTCCGAGACAGGCTGCGGAAATGCGATGAGCGCTGCCGCCCGTCCGTACAAGTCGTGGCGCAAGCTCGTCTGTATCGTCGAGGGCCACGGCGAGCAGTGGGCTGTCCCGAGCCTGTGCCGACGCATCCTCAAGCAAGCTCAGATCACGGGCTGGGAAGTGGCGACCGAGGCAATTCGTCACCCGCGGGGGCGATTGTTGAAGGACGATGCCCTCAGGAATGTGCTCGAGATGGCGAGGCGACAGGGCGCGGACGGTGCGCTCGTGCTCTGCGACGCGGATGACGCGTCGCCGTGTCCTTGGGGGCCGAGGGCGGCAGCCGCGGCGCGGGAGGTTGTCGGGGCAGGGGACGCCGTCATGGCTGTGCGCGAGTTCGAGGCGTGGTTGCTGTTCTCGGGCGGGCCGCCTCAAGGTGGCTGGCGGCGCAACCCCGAAACGATCCGGAATGCCAAAGGTGAGCTCGAAGGGCGCTGGGGAAGGTACATCCCGACGCTGCACCAGAAGGATCTCGCCGAGAAGATCGACATTGACGCCGTCCGGGCCGTGTCACGTTCGTTCGACAAGCTCGTGCGAGCCGTGGTTGGCATTTGCTCCGCCACAACGACAGCCAGCCCCCAGAAGCGCTGAGCCGCCACGCGGCTCAATCCACGGCTCAGGGCGTACGAGAGTGCCAGTTCACGCGACGCCTGGGCGCATACGCAAAAGGGCATTGTCCCACGCTACCCGCTCGTGAAGAACCACGTGAGCGCAGCGCCGACCACAACGACCGCCAGGGTGGCGGCGAGCCAATAGGTGCGCTTGGGCGCGGGCTCTTCGTCCGGAATGGGCTCGGGCGGTGGCGGTGGAGGGGCGTCCGGCACGAGGGGCTTGAACGTCCAGGAGGGCGGCGCTTCGGGGTCGGGGCCTGGATCGACCTTGGTGCTGGCGGTGTTGGATCGGCCTTCGGCGATGATGTCGTCCATCCAGGAGCCGACCTGTTTCCCGAAGCGCTTCGAGCTGGTGCCTTCGGAGGAAGGGGGGCCTGACCCGTCTCGATTGTCCTCGGCCATGATGAGGTTCTACCCGCTCGCTCCGCGTTCTTCCAGCGTTTCGTGGTCTTGACGTCGGGCGGTGCGGTCAAACGCGGGAAATTCGCGGGGAAACCGCGTCACCGCAGCCACGCGGGCGGGGCCGCCGTGTCGATGCCCAAGGCGCGCCGCGCGGGCCGAAGACAAGCGCGTCGAAGGCGGCATCGAGGGCGCGCAGCATGCGCCGATAGTCACCAAGCGAGTGACATAACGGGGAGGAACAGGCCTGTAAAAAGATCCATCCTTGTTCGCTCCACTTCCGCGATCACTCCAGACAAGGTCGAAGCGCCTGACCGGGGCAAGCTCGAGCGCAGCGGGCGGCTTGAAATCGCACATGGTAAGATCCTCGGGGATGGGAGCGTGACGGTCGTCGATGGCAAGGTCCAGTCTTACCATGCTGGCTCGTTGCGCCGCGTCTCCCTGGCCGAAACGCCTCGGACACCGCCGCCCTCGATGGGTAGCCCCCGGGCTTGCCGTCCGAAGCGTCGATGGTCGGCGCGCGCAAGACAAGCACCATCGAGCCCCTACTGCGGTCGGCGGCGAAGCCCGCCGCTGCGAGAGCCCTGAGAATCGCGCGTGGTGGGGGAGCGGACCCCGGGCTCGGGCGTCGGCCGCGGACCGTGCGCTTCACGCCGCGAGCCCCCCGCCGCACATGTCCGCTTGTCACCCGGCCTATTCCCTCGTAGCTTCGCCCCCCGGCATCGATGCAGCTCTCGGCGACCATCCGCGGCACCACCTACCGCTTCGGCTCGGTGAAGGAGGTGCTCGCCAAGGCGAACCCCCCGAAATCGGGCGACGACCTCGCTGGCGTGTCCGCGCGCGACCCCGTCGAGCGCGTCGCCGCGCGCGCCGCGCTGTCGCAGCTCACCCTGCAAGACCTGCGTGAGAACCCTGTCGTGCCCTACGAGCAGGACGAGCTGACGCGCATGGTCGAGGACACGCTGGACGAGCAGGCGTTTCGCGCTGTGAAAGACCTGAGCGTCGGGCAGTTGCGTGAGTGGCTGCTCGATACGAAGATCAGCGGCGCTACCATCCGCTCTATCTCGCCCGGCCTCACGCCCGAGATGGCCGCCGCCGCCGCAAAGCTCATGTCCAACATGGATCTGATGACCGTCGGCGCAAAATGCGAGGTCGTGGTGCGCGCCAACAACACGCTCGGCCTGCCCGGCCGGCTTTCGTCGCGCTTGCAGCCGAATCACCCCACCGATGACGTGCAGGGCATCTTGTACAGCACGCGCGAGGGCCTGTCGTACGGTTGCGGCGACGCCGTGCTCGGCGTGAACCCCGCGACTGACACCGCCGAGTCCACGGCCGAGATCCTGAAGGCCCTCGGCGATGTGATGAGCGCCAACGAAATCCCCACGCAGAGCTGCGTGCTCTCGCATGTCACGGTGCAGATGCGCGCGCTCGATCTGGGCGCGCCCATGGGCCTCATGTTCCAGTCGCTGTCCGGCAGCGAGGCGGGCAACCGCGCGTTCGGCATCTCGCTCGCGCTGATGGATGAGGCCTACGACAAGATGAAACGCCTCGGCGCCACGCGCGGTCCGAACGTCATGTATTTCGAAACCGGCCAGGGCTCGGCGTTGTCCTCCGCCGCGCACCACGGCGCCGATCAGGTGACGCTCGAGGCGCGCTGCTACGGCTTTGCACGGCGCTACAAGCCGTTTCTGGTCAACACGGT
>CAYLJT010000530.1:0-6307 GCA_964383995.1 uncultured Polyangiaceae bacterium | reverse complement strand
CAAACGCAGGGGGAAGCCGGCCCGGCGCGAGCCATCGGCCTCGAACACGTAGATCGTCCCTGCCCACGAGGACACGACGATCTCGGTGGTGCCGTCGCCGTCGAGATCGGCGATGGCCGGGGCGATGCTGGTGGACTCCAGGGCCAGGTTCGGATCGAGCGCGCCCGAGGCGTAGGCGGGGGCGTTGAGGTAGACCGGGACACCGGGCAGTGCGGGGGGCGACAGGAAACCATCCACGCGGTCGAGCTCCAGCGGGAAGCCGGGGAGGGCGGAGGGACCGCTCGGACCGAGCTTGTAGCCGTAGATGCGTCCACCCGAGGTGGGGTAGATCAAGTCTCGGACACCGTCGCCGTCGATGTCGGCCATCTTCGGGTTGGCCTCACCGCTGTCGCCTATCCAGATCGGGAAGCCCTTCACCAGGGTAGGATCTTGATGCACGTAGTAGGTGCGGCGCAGCTCGCCGGGCACGTCGCCGATGCTGCCGCCGTAATGCGCGACAGAGCGCACGCGCACGGTGATCGTGTATTTGTTCTCGCCGAGCAGGCTGTCGATGTCCGGATCGTTGTTGATGTCCAGACCGCGGATGTCGAGGGAGGCGAGGGGACCGTCGGTGCCCACCACGACGTTCGGATCGATGTTCTTCATTTCGTGGAAGACGGTGAACTCGCCGTCGAGGGGTTGGACGCCCGGCGCCCATTCCACGAAGTAGTCGTACGAGCTCGCGCGCTTCGCGGCCACCGTGCCCACGATGTCGATCGAGCTTGCCACCTGGTCGCTGTACAGGACCTCGAACCACTGCGGCGACGTGACGTCGATCTCGGGGGGGATGCGCTTGTCGAGCACGGCTTCGACCGCCGCGTTGGCGTTCACGCGGCCGTAACCGAAGCGCTGATCGAAGCCTTTTTGGGACCAACGGTAGGGGGCGTCCGGCACCTGCGACTCGGGCACATCGATGTCGTCGGCCGTCGCGAACAGCACCTGGGCGGCTTCGCTCGGGGAAAGACGGGGGGAAAGGCCCGCCTGGAGGCCTGCTGAAAAGATGAGGCCGCTGATGCCGGACAGCTCGCCCGTCGCCTGGCTGGAGCAACCCGTGCCCGAGGCGGAGAGGTAGTTCTGGCCGCCGAAGTTGGAGCAGGGATGGTAGGCGAAATAGGTCGTGCTGCGGCTGGCGCGCGGGCCGTCGTACTGAATGGCATGGACGGGCAGGGTGTGATTGCTCGCCGCGGGGAGGTTGTGATGCCGCGAGTTCTCGTCGGCCATGCTGGTCACCACGAGCACGCCTTTCGAATAGGCGTAGTCGAGCGCGGCCTGCGCGAAGCGCGAGCGGTTGATGGTGCCGAGGGCGCACTGGACCAGGCTTACGCCGTTGTCGGCGGCGTATGTGATGGCCTTTCCAAACTCGTTGACGTCGGTGATGAAACTGTCACCCACGCGTGTCGGGACAAACATGCAGAGGGGGCAGCCGCCCGCCCGACCCATGCCGTTGTTCGTTTGCGACGTCGAGTCTTTGGCCTCCCCCGTGCCGTGGCCATAGCGCGTGTCGTCGTAGGGATCGTTGTCATTTTTCATGAAGTCCCAGCCGGCGATATCGTCGACGAAGCCGTTGTTGTCGTCGTCGATGCCGTCCGAGAAATTCAGGATCAAGTCCCCCGGATCGAGCATGCCATTGTTGTTCTTGTCGCCCTTCGGGTGGCCGTCGCTCGCCTCGGGCAACAACGTGGGTGTGTTGGCGTAGTCCGAGACAGTCAGGATGCCGTCGCCGTTGCAGTCGAGGCCCGCGATGGCCGCGGTCTCTTCGGCGGTGGGGGTGCCGAAGAACACCTTGCCGGGGTCCAAGCTAGCGCAGGCGGAGCCGTCGGCGTTTGCGGGCTTGTGGGCCGCGAGCTCGCGGAAGTTAATGCGGACCTTCTCGACCAAGTCGGGCTCGTTCCACTGGATGCCGCTGTCGGTGATCACGATGGCGATGCGCGGATCCCCAATCGTGTGGCGCCAGGCGAGGTCGATGCTCATGCCCGACGCCGTCTCTTCGGGGCGCGGCGTGAGCGTGCCCGTGGGCTCGGGGATGAACGAGAAATAGTTCCACTGCCCATCCGTGTCGGCGTTGTAGCCGTAGCTCGGATCGCTCGGCCAATTGTCCGGATTCTTCATGTCCGTCGACGTCGCGGACAGCGGCGGCGGCCACTCGGCGAGGGCATCGGCGGGGAGAGCGAGGGCCGCCGTGAGGGGCAAGCCAAGAAGAGCGAGCGCGCTGAAGCGGCGCGGACGAAGAGAGCGCATGCCGGCGAAGGTACCATCGCCCTCGGCCCGCGCGTATACCTGCGTTCGCGATGGATCAGGCGACTTTGGCAGCGCTGCCACGGATCGACAGGGTGATTGGGCACGAAGCCCTCGAAGAGGCCCGTTTACGGCTGGGCGCCGAGGTCGTGACGAAGCTCGCGCGGGCGGCAGTCGAGGAGGCCCGCGAGGCCGTGAAACGCGGCGAGCCGTGCCCCTCCTTGACCGCCGTGGCGAGCCGCGTGGCGGCCCTCGCCGAAGCACGTTTGCGCGGTCGGGCACGGCGCACGGTGAACGCGACGGGGGTCTTGCTGCACACCAACCTGGGTCGGGCTCCGCTCGGTCCGCGCGTCGTCGAGGCCCTCGCGGCGTCCGCGGCGGGCTACACCAGCATCGAGCTCGACCTCCGCTCGGGCAAGCGCGGCAAACGCGGCGCGTTCGGTGAAACGGCGCTCGCCGAGCTCAGTCACGCGGAGGCGACCCTCGTCGTCAACAACAACGCGGCCGCCGTGATGCTCATGCTCTCGGCCCTCGCGCTCGGGCGTGAGGTGATCGTGTCGCGCGGCGAGCTCGTGGAGATCGGCGGTGGATTCCGGGTTCCCGACGTGATGGCGCGCTCCGGCGCGCGGCTCGTGGAGGTGGGCACGACGAACAAGACGCGTGTCTCGGACTACGCGAAGGCCCTCGATCAGCACCCCAACGCCGCGGGCATTTTGCGCGTTCATCAGGGCAATTTTCGCCAAGTTGGGTTTGTGGAGCGGCCCGACTTGAGGGCCCTCGCGGCCCTCGCCAAGGAGCGCAACGTGCTGCTGCTCAAGGATCTCGGCGGCGGCGCGTTGTTCGATCTTTCGCCCTACGGCGTGAGCGGGGAGCCCGTGGTCTCCGCGTGCATGGACGCGGGTTGCGACGTCCTGTGCTTCAGCGCCGACAAAGTCCTCGGCGGTCCGCAGGGCGGCGTGTTGGTCGGTCGCTCCAAGCTGATCGAGGCCGCGCGCAAAGATCCTCTCGCGCGGGCGTTGCGTCTCGGACGCCTGCCGATGGTGGCCCTCGAAGCGACGCTCGCCTGCTACCTCGAAGGCGATCTCAACGGCATTCCCGCGTTGGCCGCGCTCATGCGGCCCCTCGACGAGGTGCGCGCGCGCATCGAGGGTTGGCGCGATCTGTTGGGGCAACGAGATATCGCCGCGGAGGTGGTGACGCACGCAGCGGCGATGGGCGGTGGCACCCTGGCCGAGTGTCCGGTGGCGTCCTTCGCGCTCGCGCTTTCACCTTCGAATCCCGATGCTTTTGTGAGCGCGTTACGCCGCGCACAGGTCCCGGTGGTGGCGCGTCTTCAGGATGATCGCGTGTTGTTCGATGGCCGCAGCGTGCTCGCCGATGAGGACGCTTGGTTGCTGGAAGCGATCGCGTCTGCGTGGGCGGCTCGCGCCGAAGCCTCTCTCGCCACATGAGCACCAAGATCTGGTTGCGTCCCCTGCCGCGGGCCGCGTTTCTCCTGCTTTTCGCCGCGGCGTTCGCGACCATCCTGCTCGTGCTCGGCATCGAGCTCGTGATCGCGGCGGGGCCCCCCGCGGAGGTCTCCACACCGCCTCCCGTGGGCGCTCCGCTCACGCATCGGCTCGCCTTCGTGGTGGTCGACGGTCTTCGCTACAGCATCGGGACCGACGCCACGCGCATGCCGAATTTCGCGCGCCACATGCGCGAAGACGCGAGCGGCGAGATTTGGGCAAGCCCCGTGTCGATGACCTCGTCGGCCGTGCTCACCTACGCGACGGGGCAACGCGGCGACATCGATCAGATCGTCAACAACGAGACGGGCCGCGCCGTGGCCTACGATCACTTGCTCAAAAACGCGCGAAGTGCAGGGCTTTTCACGGCCTATACCGGGGATCGCGCGTGGCTCAAGATGTTCCCCGAGGGGTGGGATCTCAGCCACCCCGACCCCTACGGCGTGGGCATCGAGGTCGACTACAACGACCAAATATTCGCGGCGGCGTACGGCTTTTTGAAGCACGAGCCGCGGCCCAACTTCTACGTCTTTCATTTCGTCACCCCGGATCATCAGGCCCACGCCTACGGCACGACCTCGGAGCGCTACCTCGCGCATATCCGCGCGTTCGACGGCCTTTTGGAAGATCTTTTGCGCGCGATCCCCGCCGACACCACGGTGATCGTCACGAGCGATCACGGCTCGACGGACACGGGCACGCACGGCTCGGACACGCCCATTCAGCGCCAAAGCCCCATCTTCGCGTACGGCCCAGGGATCGCGAAGGGGCACAAGGAAACGCGGCGTTTGGAGCAGATCGACATACCCGCGACGCTGGCCGCGTTGCTCGGCATCGCGGCGCCCGCGCAGAGCCGAGGGCACGTGCTCGTGGATTGGCTCGACGTCGACGAGGAGCAGCGCGCGAACATCGCGTGCGCCGATTTGGCCCGCTTGACGGCCTACGCGAAGGCCTCCGGGCTCGACGACGCGGCCGTCGCGAGGGCCGAGGGGGCCTGCGCCCAAGGCACCGCTTCGGTGCGCGTAGAGGCCGCGCGCGACGCCGCCGCGGCCATCGATCGGGCCATCACCGAAGACGGACCGCAGGGCTCGAAATACGGCTTTTTGGCGCCGCTTTTTGCGGTCGTGGGCGGCTTCTTCATCGCCTTCTTGGCCCTCGGCTCGCCGCTCCACGGCGTCCGCCCGCGCTTGACCCGCGGCGGCGCCTTCGCGCTGATCGTGATCGCCGTCGCCGTGCTGCTCACCTACGGCGTCGAGCTGTTGCCAGGCGATCTGCCGAACGCGGTGCGGATCGGCCTGTACGTGGTCCTCAACGCGCTGCTGCTGTACGGCATTTTGCGGCCCCAAAAGGCCACCGCTTGGCTCGATCGCGCGGCGTCCATCGGCGCCGTGCTGCTGCCCGGCGTCGTGATCGTCGCCCCCACGCGGACCACGCAGGCCGAGGGGTTTGCCATCGCCGCGGTCGTCGCGCTGTTCGCCATCACCGTTGGACTGCCCCGCTCGGACGGCGGCGCGCCCGCGACGTCCGAGCCCCGCAAGCTCCTGCCCAAGGGCCGCATGCTGCTCACGATCGTGCTGCTCGCGGCCCTCGCGCCGCTCGCCTACCGCGAGGCCGAGTTTCTCCCGAAGGACCTCCTGAAAGACACCGACGCGCTGCTCGTCGCGGCCCTGGCCAGCATCGTGATTTTCGCGGTGGAGAGGCACTTGATCGACGCCAAGGCCCGGTGGACGACCACGTGTCTCGGACTCATCGCTGCCTGTGCCTCCCTGTATTTCCGCCGCGTGGCCCCCGCGCCCCTGTGTTTTGCGGTGTGGATCGGTGCGGCGCTCGCGGCCTACGGGGCCTACGGTCGTGTCCCGCGCTCGCTCGTCGAGCTCACCGCGCTGACCTCCTACGCCTGGGTGTCACGCGATCAAGAAATCCCGATTTTGCTCGCGTCCTACGTGCTCGCTTCGGCCGTTGGCGACGCCGTCGGCAGGGACCTCGCCAGGGACGGTGAGCACAGCGACCTACGCCCGTCGGCCGTTCTGCTGCTGGTCTCCTTCCTCTTCGGATGGACCTTCGTGCAGCGCATTGGCGTTCAAGGGGGCATCGACTTCATCCACCTCGACTGGGGCGCCGCCGCCTTCCGTGAGGGCGACATCTCGATGGTGCGCGTCGGCGCCGGCATCGCCTTCAAGCACATGCTCGCCCGAGGGGCGGTGTTCTTCGCGCTGCTCGTTGCCTTGCCGCAGCGCTACCGCGAGTGGGTCACGCGGGGCGTGCTCGTGGCCGAGACGGCGCACATTGCCACCCTCGTGCTCTTTCTGTACTTCGGTCGTTCGTCGTTCTGGACATCCATGCGTGCTATTGGTGATGCGCCGCATGCTTTGATGGCCGTGCTGACAGCCTCCATCGCCCTCGTGCTCGTGGTCAAAACGACCGCGGAAAAAGGCCGAAACGTCGCGTGACTCAAAGCCCAGTGTCCGAGCCCAACGACCTCTCGAACTACGGTCTTCGCCCTTGGGTCACGGAGCGAGCGGCGG
>CAYLJT010000529.1:0-6312 GCA_964383995.1 uncultured Polyangiaceae bacterium | reverse complement strand
CTTGAGGGTAGTAGTTCTTGCCGTTCAAGATGATGAGGTCTTTGGCGCGACCGCAGAGGTAGAGCTGTCCCGCTGCGAGGTAGCCCAAATCGCCCGTCTTGAGCCAGCGGCCCGCGGTCGCGTCTTCGCCCGCGAGCCGCCCACCGAAGGTCTCTTCGGTGGCCTCGGGGTTGTTGAAGTAGCCCGCCGTCACGCTCGGTCCGCGCAGCCACACCTCGCCCACTTGCCGCTCTCCGAGGCGCGCGCCCTCGCTCGAAACGATCGCGAGCTCGTGCTCGGGGAACGGCGTGCCGCACGCGACGAGCTCCAGCGAAGCAGCGCCGTTGGCGCCTTTTGCGACGCCTTTTTGCATCGCGGCCACGTCGACCTTGTCGGTCACGACGTTGCCGTGAACATCGCTGAACGTGATCGCGAGGGTGGCCTCGGCCATGCCGTAGCTCGGCAGTACGCTCTTCGGGTCGAGCCCCGCCCCCGCGAAGCGATCGATGAAGCCGCGAATGACATCGGCCTGAATCGGCTCGGCACCGCAGCCCAAGGCGCGCAGACAGGATAGATCCCAACCCGCCGCTTGCTTTTCGGTGACCGCGCGCGTGGCCAGGGAAAACGCGAAGTTGGGCGCGAAGGTGATGGTGCCGCGGAAGCGATGGATGGCGTCGAGCCACAGTGAAGGCCGCCGAATGAACGACATCGTCGGCAGAAACATCACCTCGACGAGGGCATAGAGCGGGGCAATGACAAAGCCGATGAGCCCCATGTCGTGATAGAGCGGCAGCCAGCTCACGCCCCGATCGTTCGGCGTCGATTTCAGCCCATCGAACATGATGCAGTGGCTGTTCACGCTCAGGTTGCGGTGGGTCACCATGACGCCTTTGGGCCGCGAGGTGCTGCCCGACGTGAACTGCAAGAACGCCAAGTCGTCGAGCGACACGGGCGGCGGCGCCGGAGGATCGCTGTCGTCGGTGCCGCGGGTCTCGCTCTCCAACAGCACGCGAGCGAAGGCTCCCTCGGCGTCGAGCAAGTGCCCTTCGATCATCGGACGCAGCGCGTCATTCGTGATGAGGGCTTTGGCGCCCGACGCGGCGATCACGTGACGCACCGTGTCGCCGTAGGCCTCGAGCTTGGCCATGGTCTGCGGCGGGTAGATGGGCACCGCCACGATCCCCGCGGTCAACGCGCCGATGAAGGTGAGAACGAACTCATCGGGCTCGGGCAGCACCAGGGCCAAGCGATCGCCGCGCGTAAGCCCCGCCGCCATCAACGCGCCGGCGCGTTTGCGCGCTTCGAGCCACAGGTCCGCGTACGAGACCACGCGCTCTTCACCGTTCGCCCGCACAAACGTGACCTTACGGTCTTTGTGCTCCGCGTTATCCCGAACGACGTCGATGAAGGTGCGCATGCGGCTCCAGGTGTCGAAAACTCGACAGCGGAGGGATAGGCGAGAGTCGGGCCAGGTCAAAGAAAAAAGGAAACCCGGCGCTTTTGTGGGCATTTTGCTCAACCTGGGTCCGAACGCTCACAGCGAGTGTCGAAACTTCGTCAACAGCAAGCCGTTGCGGGGGGCGGGCGGCTGACGGATGCTCGCGGTCCCATGAGCGACGACCGCGCGCCCTCGTCCGAGCATCCCCCCGACGCCCCCTCGACGCGCGGTCGCTTCCAGCCCGACCTCCCCAACGACGCCAACCTGGTCAACCACGAGCGAGGCAACGAGAACGCCCGCGCGTCCCTCGCCTATTTGGCGGCTGGAATCCTCATCCTGGCTACCCTCGTGCTCTGGCTCTTGAACCGCTGACCCGACTGGCACCTTCGAGCGAAAATGCGCTCAATTGGCCGGGGTTTCGAGCACCTTGAGCAGAATGCCTCGGTGCTGCCACTGGCAGGTTGCCCGCCTCAGCGGGCGGCGAACATGCCAGTTTACAACGAGCCACCCGAGCCCGGCGCGAGAGAAAATCGGGGTCAGAACGGGTCGGGCGGAACCACGCGCTTCGGCGTGCCCGGGGGAGCCGGTTGTCGCGGCTTCGGCGGCGCCGAAGGAGGCTTGGTGGCGGCGGCAGGTGTGGTGACCGCCGCGGGCGGTGGGGGAGCCGCCTCGGCAGGGGTTGGAGGCGCAGGCGGCTCCGCGGAAGCGGCGACGACGGGCGCCGACGGCGGCGGCGTGGGGGCCGGCGTGACCGCGGCGACCGGCGTCTCGGTGGGGGGCGCGGCGGTCTCGACAACCGCAGCAACGCCGGGGGCCTGGCTCGATCCGGCGCTCAGGCGATTGGCGAGCAGAACGGTCGCGACCACGCCCAGCAGAAAACAGCTTCCAGCCACCAAATAGGGCAACAAGCGAGCGCCCGGTGGGGTGGCCCGCTCGGACTCGGGGGCGGCCGGGCGGGAGGGCGGAGGCGGTGCGAAAGGACGCGCGGACGGCGGCGGCGTGCCCACGGAGACGGGAGCCGGCGTGGGCGTGCGGGGCGGCGCTCCGCGGGTCCAGGGGCTCGGCTGAGAGGGGTTGTGCGACCGCGGAGGGCTCGCAAAAGCGGCGCCCTGGGGCTCGGATCGCGGTGCGAAGGAGGGCTCGAGGGGCGCCGTGGGGACCGGTGACGTGGTCAGAGCGGGAGCCAGGGCGGGCCCGGAGGGCAGCGGAGCCGTGGCGGCCTGCGCGTGCGGGGCGCCAAAGCGCTGCGATGCCGGCGGAGATGCCGCCATGATCTGGGGGGCAAAGGGGGCACGAGGCACGGGATCTCGGTGGCTCACGACGGGGACCGCTGGCTTTGGACTGGCCACGATAGACGGGTCAACGCCGATTGTCGCGGGCATCGTTGTCCGCGGTACATTCGGCTCGGTCGGAGCCGCGTGTTTCGGCCGCACATACGTGCTCGGCACGGTGGGCGAAGCCGTCACGCGGGACACCTCGGGGATGGTGGGTGAACCGAGCTGGGGAACGCCCGCACTTCGAGGCGCTTCGTCATCGCGGCGAATCATGGCCTCGATGTCGAGGGTTTCGCGGCGCGTGGGGCTGTCGTCCACCTCGACGGTCGCAAACGGTGGTGTCGCGGTCGTCCCGGTGGACGCCATCGCGCGCGGACGCTGGCTTGGAACCTTGACGTTCGACATGGAGGCGAAGCCGGTGACAAAGCGTATCAGAGCCCGGTTTCACGGGCCAATCGCGCGCGGGTAGCTCCGCTTACATGCGACGCACAAACCCAACGTTTGCGGTTCGCGCGCGACTACGGGGTGCGCTCGAAGGTCTCGCCCTTCCATGTGAAACGCAGCGTGGGGCTCGGTCCCCAGGGCAAAGGGAGCGGTTCTACGCCGCTCACGGGAGCCGTATCGACCTGAAATGGGTAGGTCGCTTGCGTCCACGTTTGGGGCTTGTCCGCCTTGACTTCGAGATCCAGCGCGGAGCCCGCGGGCACATAGCGGAGCGTCGCGGACACCTTGCTCTTGCCGTGGCTCAACGAAAGCTCGACGCCGAACACGCGTTTGGGCGTGCCGCTCGACACGAGATAAACAAGCAAAATTTCCCGATCGAGCGGGCCTTTGCCGAGGGAGCTCGGCGCCTCGCCGTGTTGCACGCCGCGCACGATCACCTCGGCCTTGCCGTCCCCATTGAGGTCCTTCGCGGTTACGGAGCTGATGTCCTCGGGGCTGGCGAAGGAGGTCAGTGTGAAGGCAACGTAGCCCGCGCCACCCTTCACGCCGGAGCCGAACATCACCACTTCGCGGCCGTGGAGCGCCAAACGCTCGGCCTCGGCCCCACCGATGAGGTCCGCCGAAAGCTCGAAGCGGGCGGCCGTGCGCACGCCTCGCTCGCGCTTGTACTTCGCGTACGCGGCCTCGGCGAGCTCGGCGGGCTTGGGCGCAGCGGCGGGCTTGGCGGAGGCTGCGGCCGAAGCCGCGGGCGCCGGAGAGGCCGCAGCGGCAGGCGTAGGCGCTTGTTTCTCCGAACTGACCTCGACGAAAACGCCACCCTTCATCTGGTAGCGCTGGGCCCGGATGGGGCCCCAGGGGAGCAGGAGCGGGGCGAAGGTCTTCTCGGTCGCTTCGTGGTAGTTGGCGGCGTCGAAGCCCTTGGCGGGGAGGGTCTCCACCACAATCGTGCGGACACCCTTCTCGTCGACGAAACGCACGAGGTTCGAGACGCTTCCCACTTCGGTCAAGAGCGCTGTTTCGTGCCGAAACACCGACTTTGGAGCGCCCTCGCGGCCGAAGCTCAAGATGTCGATCATCTCGCGATAGCGCGTGTCGTTGCCGTAGCGCTTGCGCAAAACGACATCGGCGTGGCCATCGCCACTGCGATCGACGACCTCCATCGAAGGCAGCATGCCTGCCTCGGCGTCGACCCCCAGATCGCCGTAATAGAACTGTTTTCCCTCGCGAAACGACGAGCCTACGACGGTGAGGTAGTTGCCAAAGACGAGGACCCGCTCGTCGAAGCCATCGCCATCGAGATCGCCGAACCCTTCAAATTTCGGGGTTCGTGGGAGGCCTTTGGGTTTCACGAGGCCGTCGAAGAGCGCTTGCTCGGGCTCGGTCCACAACGGCAGGAGGCTGCTTCGGGCTTGATTCGTTGATGTTCCAACGATGGCCGTGACCCCCGACGCGCCGTCGCTGTCGTGCACGAACAGACCCGCAGACAGCCCCACACGGCGGCTGTCCGTCCCTGGAATAGCGGCCCAAGGTACCTTGGCCTCCAGCGTGTAGCCCCCTTCTTTGGGCGCTTCGACGAGCTTGGCACCGGTCGGAACGGCCCCTTGAATTTTCACGGAGCCCGCGGTTTTCCCGGGCTCTCCTGGGTAAAGATCCACCGTCGTCGCGGTCTTCGCGCCGGGGACCGCCAAGATCAACGACACGTGGTCCGCGCCCCCCAGGAGGACGTCGTCGGTCACGTCGGCCGCGACATAAACGTTCGTGCTGTCGTACGCGATGAGCGCCTTTGCGGAGAGGGAGGCCTTCGTCGGCTTGCCCTTGACGGTCGAGGACAGCGCATCCATCGCTTGAGGCCACTCTTTCGGCACGCCGTCGATGCGAACGATCTTGGGATCGACGAGATCGGCGCGAAGGGGCGTCGGAGGGCTCGTCGCGAAGGTGGTGGTGGTGGTGGCAGCGGCCGCCAGAAGGATCAGGGCGAAACGGACGGGGCGAACGAAGGTGGCGCGCATCGGTTTCGATCTACGGAGCGAGCCTCGGTCTCATTCACGCGAAGCCTGCTCCTTTGGCGGGGCGGCGATAAAAAACGAACGGTAGAAGATTTTTGCAATCTCGACGCACGGCACCACGATGGCGGCGGTGCCAAGAAGCAACAACCACTGTTCGCTCGTGACCTCGAACGTCCGAAACACAGGACGAAGGCTTGGGACGAGCACCGCGACCAGGTGAATGGCGGCGCTCGCCGCGACAGCGATGAGCAGCGGGAGGCTGACGAGCGGCCGCGAAGAGAACAGCGACTGGCTAGGACTGCGGCAGCTCCACGCATGAAACAGCGGCGTGAACGCGAGGAACGTGAAGGCGAGCGCGCGGGTCTCGTCGAGACCGTCACCGCGCGCAGCCGCGGTGGCATAGAGGCCCACGGCGATGAGCCCCATGATGCCGCCGACGAACAGGATGCCAAGGTAATCGCGGCGCCCCATGAGCCCCTCGTTGGTGGGACGGGGCGCCTCGCGCATCAGCTTCGGATCGGGCGGATCGACGCCCAAGGCGAGGGCCGGCAGGCCATTGGTCACGAGGTTGATCCAAAGCAACATCAAGGGCGTGAGCGGCGGCCAGTCGGCGACCAGCGAGACGATGAACACCGCGACGACGAGCCCCATGTTGGAGCTCAACAGAAAGAAGATGAACTTCTGGATGTTGCGGTAAATCGCGCGGCCTTCGCGCACCGCCTCGACGATGGTCGCGAAGTTGTCGTCGGCGAGCACCAGGTCGGCGGCCTGCCGCGCGACGTCGGTGCCCCCCTTGCCCATGGCCACGCCGATGTGGGCTTCGCGCAGCGCGGGCGCGTCGTTGACGCCGTCACCCGTCATCGCCACGACGTGCCCGTTGGCCTTGAAAGCACGGACAATGCGCAGTTTTTGTTCGGCCGTCGTGCGAGCGAACACGCGCAAACGCATGATGCGCTCTTTCAGCGTCTCGTCGGAAATGGCCGCCAGCTCGGCCCCCGTGATCGACTCGTCGCCCTCCTGCCAAAGGCCAATTTCCCGGGCGATCGCCGTCGCCGTGAGCTTGTGATCGCCCGTGATCATGACGGCACGAATGCCCGCGGCGACGCACTCGGCGACCGCTTCGCGCACGCCGGCGCGCGGCGGATCCATCATGCCCACGAGGCCGAGGAAG
>CAYLJT010000528.1:0-6323 GCA_964383995.1 uncultured Polyangiaceae bacterium | reverse complement strand
CGCGCCCCCACCCGTCGCGCACCCACCCGTCGCGCAACCCCCCGCGGCGCCAACGACGGTGCCCATGCCTTCGCCCGACGCCGACCTACCCCCGACTCCTGAAACGCCGGCGCCGCCCGCCATGCGGGCAGCGCCCGTCGAGGCTCCCTTACCTCCTAGCCATCCGCTAGACTTCCCTCCTGCCCCGCGCGTCGAGCCCCCGCCGCCGCCGGTGCTCGCGCCGCTGCCACTACCGGTGACCGCTCCCGTCATCCCTGCCATGGCAGCTCCCATGGCGGCGAGCGAGGCGCCGCCGCCTGCCGCACCCAAGGCGGACCCCTACGGACAAGCCATGCCCTGGGCTCGTGGCGCTGACGACGGTGAGACGAGCGCCCCCGCGGCTCCCAAACCGAAGCTCCGCGCGGAGCGCAAATTCACCCTTCGAAAGGGCTTCCACAAGCGCTGAACGCCGGACCCAGCGGTCGCTGACGACGACGCCCCACCTCCCTCTGGAGACCTCCCATGCCCGCAACCGACTACGAAGACTTCGATGACCTGGTGAGCGCACAGGAAACGGCGACCGATACAGCAGGTAAGTATTTCTGCATCGACGTTCCTGACTACGAAAACACCACCGATTCCGTCGGCTCCGACAAACAGTCGTACTTGCGGGTGGGCGCGGCGACAACCACCTGGGCCTCGGAGCCCGGGGCCGACCTGGCAGCGCTCGCCTACCTGACGGGTCCCGCCGGCAGGGTAAACGCGACCGATGGGGGCTACACCCTTGCGGAAGGTGACAACGCCGTATCGGCTCTCTCCTCGGTGTACGAAGACGTGACCGCGGGTGACCTGGGAGACCCGTTCATCGACGATCAACGCGATCGCGGCACCGGCAACGAACGTCCCGGCGGCGCACCAGGCCACGGCCAGGCTACCAGCGACCGGCGCGCCGCGAGCGCCAAGCTGCACAGCAACGTGGGGTGGCGCGACCACACCGACGGCAATCGCATTTCCACCACGCGCGGCGACAAAGTGGAAGTCGTGTACGGCAACTACAAGCTCATCGTGATGGGAAGGCAAGCCGACCCCGCGTGCGCTCATGGTTGGGAGGCCAACGGAGACCACATTCAAGACTTCGCGGACGGCACCATGCCGGGCGCCTCGGTCACGGCGGAATGGGTGGTGGACACCACCTACGGGTCCGATGCCGACAAAAGCAAGGGAACCTGGTTGCTCGTGAACTCTACGGAACGGGTCTACCAATACGACCGCAACGCAGGCAACTTCCGCACGCAAAACTGGGGTGATCTCATCGAAAACTACACCGGGTCGGAGAATCCGGAGGCCTTCGGCACGACCGACGACGCGGGAACCCAGGGCCATCCCACCTACCGCGACGAGGGGCTCGGCAAACGCGACGTGCTCGCGCCAAGCACCAGCTCCATCGACCTACCCCGCGGCAACCCGACCATCATCGACCGCACCTGGGCGACCAAGATCGACTCCCATACGGGCTCCAAGAAAAAGCCTGTCCCGGACATTATCGAGAAGAAGTGGGCAGACAACATCCTGGAACGCACCTGGGCGAAGAGCATCGACACCAATCAGGGAACCGCGGACGAGTGGGTCGGCAGCCTCAACGAAGGCGTGTGGGCCGAGACCATTCAGAGCTACCGCGTGGCTGGCTTCATTCTTGACATGGCTACCGCGGGGCTCGTGATCGACCTGTTCGCAGCCCCCCGCATCGTGGTGGAGCTCGCGGCATCGCTGCAGATCACGGGCGCCATCAAGGTGGAGTGGAGCCTGGGTTGGTCGTGGGACTTCAAGAATCTGCACAACGAGGCGACGGCCGCGAAGAACGAAATCCTGGGGCTGCAGAACTCGATTCGAAGCAACAGCAACGAGATCGCGCTCGCGAAACTGTCGATCGGCGGCGCGAGGACCAACATCACCAAGATGGCGACCGATGTGGAAGACATCAAGGCAACGATCGTTGTCGCGAGCTCGGAAATCGCTCGCCACTCCGTACGCCTCGGCGGTCTCCACACAGAGCTCAAAGAGCTCATCTTCATAGGCTGATCGCGGACGATGAACGTCAAGAACCTCACGCGCTTCGCCTTCGGTACGAAAGCGACCTCCCGCCGCCCGCCCCAGGTGGAGATGACGTTGGTCGTGCGCGGCGCCTTCGCGCTCGAGCCGGGCCAACCGCTCGTCGTCGCCGGTGAGCCAGGCGACCTGCTCGCGCAGGGTCCCATGGGTAGCGAGACGTACCGCGAAGAGGACGAGGAGCGCGCGGGCGAGGCCCTCACACCGAACGACTTCGCCGACTTCAAGCTCACGGCGGATGTGCTGGTCCGCGGCACCTGCCACACACCGTCGGGAAAGCCCGTCAGCGAATGTCCAGTGGCCTTCCGCGTGGGTGACCTCGAAAAGACGCTTCGCGTCGTCGGTATCCGCGCCTGGTCGGACCGCATGGGCAGCGCCGAGGCGAGCGCTCCCCGCCCGTTCAGCAAGATGCCTGTCGACTACGCGCACGCGTTCGGCGGCCCGGGCTACGCGAAGAACCCCGCGGGCAAAGGTCTCGGCCCCGAGCTGCCCAACGTGGAGAACCCGAGGGAGCCTGTGCGGTCGCGCAAAGACAGGCCAGAGCCCGCTGGGTTTGGCCCGATTTCTCCAGAGTGGCCTCAGCGCAAAGAAAAACGTGGCAAGGACTACGGGAGCAAGTGGAAGAGCACCCGGGCGCCGTTCTATTCGGAAGACTTCGACTGGACTTACTTCAACGCCGCGCCGCCGGATCAACGGATCGAGGGCTACCTGCGCGGGGACGAGGACGTGCGCTTTCACAATCTCCACCCCGACGCGCCGGTCGTCGCGACCCGCCTGCCAGGACTGCGTGTTCGCGCGTTCGTGAAGGATACTGCCGAACGCTTTCGCGAAGTCGTCATGCGTCTCGACACCTTGTTCGCCGATCTTGACCAGGGTAGAATTTTCCTTACCTGGCGCGGACTGGATGCCGTAGCGTCAGACGACCTCGCGGATGTGACCACCCTGCTCCTTGCTGATGAGCCTCTGGCGGAGAAGCCTCTCGCGCAGGACCACTACCGCGAGCTGCTGGAAGCGTTCGAGAAGGACCCTCTTGGACTGGAAGCCCATAAGCCACAAGGCCTGCCCGATGCCGACGCCGAGCTGGCGAAAGCCAGGGCAAAATTGGCAGAGCTCGCGGAAGCCCAGGCATCCCTGAAAAACGGCGGAGAGCCGGGAGGTGATCCGCTGTCCGGTGTCATGGCCCCCATGCTGAAGCTCATGCCGGCCGAGCAGGCCAAAGACCTGGCACAACACATCGCCAAGGGCGGTCAAGGGCTCACGAGAGCCGCGTCGCCCGGGGGTAGCAGCGCGATGCCGGATCTCGGCGCGATGGCCAAACAGGCGAGCGCCTTGCCACCTTTGCCGCCGCCCACGAGCCCGGCACCGGTACTTCCTCCGCAGGGGCAGGCCGTCCTCAGGGACATGCTGAAAACGGTCGAACAGGCCAGGGAGAACCTTGCCAAACACGGCAAGGAACTACCCAAGGAGCTCGACGCGGCGCTCTCGGGTCCGATGCAGTCTTTGCTCGGAAATTCGGCATCGGAAGGGCCCAAGGTGCCCCCCGGCCCGGGGGCCGATCTACGTGAGCGAGACCTGTCCGGCCAAGACCTGCGGGGGGTCGATCTGCGAGGCGCGGATCTGTCTCGGGCAAACCTCTCGGGCGCTCGGCTCGATGGCGTCCTCTTGTCGGGGGCCAAGCTCGAAAAGACCATCTTGAACGAAGCCAGTCTTCAAGGAGCCGACTTCAGCGGGGCGCAGCTCGATACCACGCTTTTCATCAGGGCGAACGCGGAAGGTGCCCTCTTCCGCGACGCCACCGTGGATCGAACCGTGTTCGCCGAGGCCAACCTGACCGGCGCCTGTTTCGATGGCGCCCAAGGGCTGATGGCGGTGTTTCAGAAGGCGAAGCTGTCGAAAGCGAGCGCGAAGAAAGCTCGCTTCGAGCAGACCGCGTTCATGGAGTCCGACGTCACGGCGATGGATTTCTCCCATGCGCGGCTCTTTCGCTGCCTCTTCGTCCGAGCCAGCGCCCGAGCAGCCTTGTTCGAGGGCACCTCGCTCGACAAGTCGAGCTTCGTCGAATGCGACTTGGCAAAGGCTATCTTCCTGGAAGCGCAGGGGCACACCACAGGCATGTTGCGCTGCACGTTGCACGAGGCCGACCTCCGCTACGCCACGTTCCGCAGCAGCCATTTCTCCGAGTCCGATGCGACGGGCGCCCGGTTTTTCGCGGCCAACCTGCGCGAGTCGCGCTTCTACCGATCGGTGCTGAGCCACGCCGACCTGTCCCAATCCAACTTGTTCTTTGCCGACCTCGGCAAGGCGCTGCTCTCGGGCACCCGATTCACCGGCGCAAGCCTGTTCGGTGCCAAGTTCCTCCAGGCTTCGGGCGCGGGCGCCGACTTCAATGGCGCCAACCTGAGTCGCTCGACCTTGGAGAAGGCGTGAGCGCGATGACGGCAGACGACGTGGTGGCGCGGGTCGCCGCGGGGGCCTCCCTGGAAGGTCAGTCCCTCGTGGACTTGGATCTGAGCGGTCGGAAGCTCTCCGGGGCCCGGTTGGCGGGCGCGAAGTTGCACCGGGTCAGGCTCGATGGCGCCGACCTCTCGCATGCAAACCTGCGCGGCGTCGAAGTGCTCATGAGCTCGCTCGTGGGCACCAACCTCGGCGGCGCGGATCTCTCCGAGGCCCTGCTCGCGATGACGCCGCTCACAGGCGCGCGCCTCCGGGGAGCGCGTCTTCACAAGTCGCGTCTGATGCAAACCGACTTGTCCGGGGCGGACCTCTCTCTTGCCCACCTGGAGGAGTCCGCGTTCCCTCAAGCGGACCTGCGGAACGCTGTGCTCACCGGGGCGACGCTCACGTTCGTGATGTTCCCCGACGTCCGCGCCGCAGGCGCGCGTTTCGACGCTGCCCACCTGTCGCGGGTGAGCCTCGGCGGCGCCGACTTGACGGGCGCGAGCTTCGCCTCCTCCACCCTCGACGAGTGTAGCTTCGGAAGCGCCAAGCTCACGGGCGCAGACTTTGGCGAAGCCACCCTGCAGAGCGCCATCCTGTCGAAAGCCGACCTTACCTCCGCCGTGCTGCCAAAGACCATGAAACAGGTCGTCTTCAGCGGTGCCCTCCTTGGCAAGGCGGACTTTTCGAAGCGGACGGTCTCCGCCTCCGAAATGTCGAACCTCGATCTGACCGATGCCAACCTTGAAGGCGCAACCTTCAGCGCGGTCACGCTCGCGAATACCGTCCTGCGACGAGCGTGTCTCCGCGGTGCGAGCTTCGAGCGCGTGGTGCTGAGCGGTGCGGACCTCGAAGGCGCCGACTTCACCTCCACACACGTCGAGGCCAGCGTCTTCGACGGGGCCAACCTACGCGGAGCGAGCTTCGCGGGCAAGTCGCTCAAGATGGTGGTCCTCTCCAACGCCGACCTTACGGGGGCAAGCTTCGCGGGCGCTTCGCTCGACCGCTGCACGGCGATGGGAGCCATTCTTTCCGCTGCGGATCTTACCCGCGCCTCGCTGGTCAGTGTCATCCTGCGCGACGCCAAGATGGACGGCGTGCGGCTCGACCGAACCTTGCTCGACGGCGTGGACCTGAGCGGCGTCGACTGCTCCAAGGTCAGCTTCAAGGGTCTGACCATGACACGCTGCATCTTCATGGGCTCCTTGCTGCATGGCAAGAGCTTCACAGCGTGCAACCTGACCGCCAGCACCTTCGCGGGGGCCGACCTTACGGAGGCCCACTTCGACGACTGCAACCTGGCCATGGCCCTGTTCCGCGAGGCCAAGATGGAGCGCGCCCGCCTCGACGGCTGCAACGCGAAGGGCGCTTTTTTCGGCGACGCGGACCTGCGGCAGGCGAGCCTCGCGAAGGCCAAACTGCGCTACGGCAGCTTCACGGGAGCGAACGCCGCGGGCGCGCTGTTTTCGTACGCCGATCTGCGCGAAACCATCTGGGCCAAGGCCAACCTGGACAATGCCTTCTTTACCGAAGCGAAGCTCAATTACGCCGATTTTTCGCACGCCAACGTGGTGCGCGCCGACTTTTCTGGAGCCGACCTGTCGTCGGCGAACCTGCACAACCTGCGCGAGGGGTCGACCAAGTGGACGATGGCCACCCTGACCTCGGTCAAGCGCACCGACGTCGAGCTTCTGGAAGCCGAGGCCTGGCTTCCGCCAAAACGTAACAAGACGGAGAACCGCCGGACCTGAGCGCGGACCCTGAGCCCGAGCTGGCTACCTACGTGGAGGCCCGATCGGCTC
>CAYLJT010000527.1:0-6323 GCA_964383995.1 uncultured Polyangiaceae bacterium | reverse complement strand
GCTTGCAGCAAGCCATGACGACCGCGGGCATGTTCTTCGGATCCAAAATTACTTCGCTGAGGCCCATGATGACTCCGGCAACCAGCGCACTGCGAGGGGTGTGTCGTTACGACCCTTGTCGTTCGCGCGCAGAAGGAACGCCGCGGATAACACGGGCGCGCCGTCGAAGCATCGAAAGTAAGAGCATCAGCGATCCCGCAAACAGTGCATTACCGCCTGTGCTGCGACCCACCACATGGCAGCCGCAGTCGCCGTCGTCACCGCCGGTATCGCCGTTGGTGGCGCCGCCGCTCCCGGTCGACGTCGCGGACTCGGCGCCCGTCGACGAGGTGGCCGCGCCGCCGCTGCCCCCTACGCCCGCGGAGCTTCCACCACCGCCTCCACCCGTGCCACCGCCGCCCTCGCCGCTCGCGCTGTCGTAATAGGCCCCGCACGCGGGCTCGCTGGAGATGCCTTCGCGCTGCAGAATCGCCAGGGAAAACGCCCCGGCGCCGAACCCCACCATAGGTGTGTTGAACTTGTAGGTCCCCTCGTTCTCGTCGAAGGTCTCGGCCACGTTCAAGTAGTTCGCGAGGGCTTGATCGCGCACCCAGTTGGTCAGTCGGTCGGCGCGCGAGGTGTCGCCCGCCAGACGTTTTGCGATGGATCCGCGAAGATCGGTGATGACCCACTCGGCGCTGTCGTAGTCGCTGCCCCAGGGCGAAAGGTCGTTGCCGCCGCCGTGATCGAAGAGGTCGTCGTTGCGCGACCAACCGGGCCCGGCGTTGACCCAGAGGTGCTCGTCGAGGCCGGCCAGCGTGGCCTTGGCGATCGCGCCCTGCGGGTGGAAGAGGCCCATCGCGATGGCGTCGAGCACGGCCGCGTCCCAATAACCTTGCCCCGCTTGCAGCTCTTCGAGGTTCGCGGCGATGGCACCGTCGGCGTCGGTCAAGACCTCGGCGATGGCCTTGCGCAGGCCGTTGGCGCTGTCCCGATATTTCGTCGCAAGAGCCGTATTTCCAAGGCGATCGGCGATGTCGGCGGCATCGCACAAGCCACGCGCCGCGGTGATGCTCGTGTACGCCCAGTGCCGTTCGCGGCCGTTCCAGTGGCTCTCCCAAATCGACGAGTCGGCGCGGATCAAACCGCTCTGCGGATCGATCAGCGCGACGAGCACGTCGGCTACCTTGGAGGAGATGAGCGACCAGTTCGCGTCCGCGAGCGAGGTGTCCCCCGTGCGCAGCTCGTACTCGCGCAAAGCCCACAAAAACAAGCCAAATCCATCGAATTCCAGGTTCGGCCCGAAGTCGTTGAAGTCGGTCTCTTCGACCCCGAACCCGTGGTAGCGGACGAGGCTGATTTGGTAGGGCGGCATCGCGTACGACGAGAGCTCGTTCCAGGACTGGAAGCGCCCCGCCTCTGCGCCGAGGTAAAAGCCGAGGGCGTCTTTGGCCTCGCTCGCCATGCCGAGCTGCGCCATCGCGACGCTCGCGTAGGCTCCGTCGCGGATCCAGGCGTAGGTCCAGTTTCCCGGCGGAAGGCTAGCGATCACCGCGCCCTTGCCGCGATGAAATACCTTCGAGGGCAGGGCCGCCGGAGGGCCGCCGGGGGTCGCGCCGAAGCGCGTTCGTCGCGTCTCGCCGTCCATGGAGAGGAACTCGCGCAGGTACGTCGATTCTTCGCGGTTCTGCGCCATGCGGAGCATCACCGCTGACTGCCGCACGAGCGCCTCGTCCCCCGCGGGGAGCCCCGGAGGAATGCTCAACGAGGCTTGAAAAGAAGCCCATTTGGCGATTTCTTGGCTCACCAAATCTTCGGCGTCGCTCGCGCCCACGTAGGCGTCGAGGGTGCTCTGCACGCTGGCCGCGCCGAGTGGATCACCGTCGTGCGCGAACACGACCGCGGCCCATTTTTTCTGGCCCGCGGCGAGCGTCCCGAGGTCGATTTGAAAGGCGCTGATGGACCCGTCCGCCGTCCCCGCGCTGCCAAAGATATCGGGCAAGTTGGCCGTGCCGCCGCCATTCACGAGGTCGTACGGGTTCATGTTGGAGGGCGTGGCGGCATTGGCCGCGGCGTGGTGCGCGACGGGCGTGACGGCCCTCGCCACCACCACACCCGCGAAGCCTTGCTCGATGAAATCAGCGCGTCCGGCGCTGTTGTCGTAGCTCACGGTCTCGCCGTTCTCAGCGATGTCGGCGTTGGCGCCGGGCCTGCCGTAGCCCAAATGCAGGTTGTGCAGCGAGAAGATCTGCACGCCGTTGAGCGCCAAAACGCCTGTGTTTTCGGCTTCGATCGCCATCACGAAGCCGGCCGCGCCGAGGGCCTCGGGGCTGAAGACGTATTGCGTGAGGCGCAGGCTGCCGACCGTTTGCACGAGCGTCGCGATGCCCGTGCCGCCGTTCTTCGAGGCGGCGTAGGGCGCGTAGCCGCTGGCATCGAGGTCGGCGGGCACGTTGGGCAGCCAGCCCTGATCGGAGGCCACGCGCACGCCGAAATACGCGTCGTAGAGCAGGTCGCGCGTGTTGACCTGCCCGAAGCCCGAGCCGGTCCAGACGTCGTTGCCCGAGGCGTCGATCAGCGGCTCTTCCGTGGCAAAAAGGTGCTCGCGAAAGTGGGTCACCTTGCGCTTCGCGAGATCCAAAAGCACTGCGCTTTGGCCGTTGCTGGAAGGAATCTCGAACCTCGTGCGTTGTACCGGGACCTCAGCCTGGGAGTTGGCCGCGGTAACGACGGAGAGCCCAATCACGGCGGAAACGAGGGCTCGCTGCGAAATCATCCGCCGAATCTACCCGACGAAGGCGTCGCGTCCGCCGGTATTTAGGCCCGTTCCGTTGTCCCGTGCTAACGGCCGACGGTCCCCCTGGGGCCACGAGCGGCGAGCCTCTATCCACTCCCAAGGATTCGCCCCAATGACGAAATCACGAAGGAGAACGTTATGAAACACTTTGCCCGTCGACCCCTGGTGCTCCTCGCCGCGCTCACCCTGTCGGGCGCCTTGGCCCTCGGTTGCGGCTCCGATCCGCCGCCCCCGCCCCTCGTGCCTGCGGGAGGCCCCGGCGCGGGCGTAAACAACGGCGCACCGCCCGCGGCGGCCGCGGGACCGGGAGCCGATACGGCGACGCCGACCAGCGGTTCGCTGCGCATCGACGACGAGATCCTGCGCGCGTGCGGCGACCTGCCCAAGGCGCAATTTGCCTTTGATTCGGCCCAAATTCGCGACGACGCGGCGCGCGTGCTCGACGCCCTCGCGGCGTGTTTCACGAAGGGCGCGTTGGCGGGCCGCAGCATGAAGCTCGTGGGCCACGCGGATCCCAACGGCGAGGTCGAGTACAACCTAGCGCTCGGCCAACGCAGGAGCGGCGGCGTCGCCGACTACCTGGCGACAAAAGGCATGGAAAAGGCCAAAATGGAGGCCACCTCGAAGGGTGAGTTCGAGGCCACCGGGGTCGATGAGGCCGGTTGGGCGAGGGATCGTCGCGTCGACGTTCTCCTCGTGAAATAGGCCCTTTCGATGAGCCAAACACCGCCTGCGGAGGCCGTTGTGCCCATCACGCTCGACCCCGTGTCCCTGGTGCTCCACGCATCGGGGCCGGTGTTCGTCGTGTTCTGGTCGTTGGTCCTCGCCGCCGTCGTGGTGTGGATCGTGACCGTGCTCAAGCTGCTTCAGCTCGCGCGGCTGCGCGGTGCACAAGAGCGCTTCGAAGCCGAGGCGGCCCTCGCGACGGACGCCGGGACGCTGTTCGTTTCCGCGCAAAGACACGCGGCTTCCCCCGGAGGCCGCGTGGTGCTCGAGCTCGCCAAGCGCTCGGGCAACGTGAAGCTCCTCGATTCGATCGCGAAGCGCGCCATCGTGTCCGAGCAGCAACGCGCCGGATCGTTCATGTCGATGCTCGCGTCCATCGCCTCGGCGGCGCCGTTCGTGGGTTTGTTCGGCACCGTGTACGGAATCATGGATGCCTTCTTGCGCATCGGTCAGGAAAAGAGCGCTTCGTTGCCGGTCGTCGCGCCGGCCATCGGCGAGGCCCTGATTGCCACCGCCGTGGGCCTCGTCGCGGCGATTCCCGCCGTCATCGCCTACAACGCGCTCAACAAACGCATCGACGATTTGCTCGGGCCGCTGGAGGCCTCGACCGACGGCTGGGTGGCCCTCGCGGCGAGCGCCCACGAGCCGGCCCCTGTCCCCGTGCCCTCGCGGCCCGACCCCGCGCTGCAGCCCAACAGCTTCTTTCCAGCGCACTGAGGGCCATTCATGGGCGCTGCGATCTCCGGCTCCAAGAAACGACGAAGCGGCTTTGCCGACATCAACGTCACGCCGCTGGTCGACGTGATGCTGGTGCTGCTCGTGATCTTCATGGTGACCGCCCCCCTGCTCACCACGGGCCTTCGCGTGGAGCTGCCGAGCGTGCAAGCGACCGCCGCGCCGGTGAAGGACACGAAGCTGATTGTCACCGTCACCGCCGACGAGAAGATTCTGTTTGGTGAGGACGATGTGACGAGCACCGTGGAAGACGTGCTGGCGAGCAACGAGCGCGTGCAAAAGGAGCGCGAGCTGTACATTCGCGCCGACAAAAACGCGCACTACGGCGTGGTCGCGCGGGTCGTCGCGGCGGCGCGCTCGGCCGGCGTCGAGGGGCTCAATTTGTTGGTCGAGCCCGAAATCGAGGAGGAGCCCGCGGGGGGCGAAGCGGGGTCGCCGTGAGCAGCCAATTCGTTGGAGCTCAAACGGTTCGCGATTTCGAGCCCCACGAAATTGCCCTCGCGGCCCTCTCGGGGCTGCTCGCCCTGGTGGCGATGATCGTCGTGCTGCGCTACGCCAACGTTTCGCGGCCGGCGGCCCTGCCCGAGGTGGACAAGGGCTCGGCGACGCCCGTGCGCGTGGTGCCCGTGCTCGATCTCGACTCTCCGCTCTTGAAGCTCGGCGGCAAGCGAAACAAGGCCAAATTGCCGGACCGTTGGGTGCGCCAGACGCCCAAACCGCGGGTCGAAGAGAAGGCCTTCGTGTCGCCGAAGGCGGGCAAGACCATCGATGACATCCCCGCCCCCGAGGTGAAGATCGCCGACGCCGGCACGGAGCCGCCGCCGCCCGACGCGGAGGTCGCCAAAGAGGTCGACACCGAGATCGTGGAGCCCGTCGACGCGGGTGAGCCCGCGAACGTGGATCAGGAAGGTCACTCGGACGGCGTAGCCGAGGGCACCGAGACCGATCCCTTGAAGGCGCGCGCGGTGGACCTCTATCGATCGCGCATCGCGTCCTGGTTTTCATCGCGCTTTCGCGTGTCCGGCTCGGGCCTGTCCCAAGAAGAGCTCGTGAAGTACCGCGTCGGCGCCAGCGTCCAGCTCACCGAAGATCGACGCGTTGCCGGCTACACGCTCGTGCCCAGCGGCAGCGCGGCCTTCGATGCCGCCGCGCGCGCCATGCTCGAAGCGGCGAAGGGCGAGCAAATCCCGCCGCCTCCGGAGAACTACCCCGACACCGTGCAGCGGCAGATCAGCCTCACCTTGATCTGCAAGGAAAACCGATGCGATTGAACCTTCGCTCTCAGGCCCTCGCGCTCGTAGCGCTGCTGTCCACGCTGCCGCTGTTTGTCCGAGACGCGGACGCGCAGAGCGCGCCGCCGCCGAACCCCGACGACGTGCTCGGCGACATCGTGGTGGTCGCCGGCGCGGGCCGCCAATTGCCGAAAATCGCCGTACTTCCGTCGCTCGCTTCGGACATGGAAGACGTCACGATTCGCAGCGTCGTGCGGCGCGATCTCGACCTGTGCGGCGAGTTCGAGCTCTTGCCCGACGCGCAGGCGCCCGAAGGCCTCTATCTCTCGGACAGCCCGGTCGACGTGAAGGCGTGGTCGGGTAAGGGCGTCGAGGCCGTGGTCAAGGTGAGCGCGAAGAAGCTCGACGCCGAGAAGGTCGAGCTGCGCGGCCAGGCCTATTTCGTGAGCACGGGCCAAAAGGCCGTGTTCGACAAGGCGTTCGTGGTGCCCGCGGCGCGCGTGCGAGCCGAATCGCACCGCGTGGCCGACCTCGTGATCGGCGCCTTGACCGGGCAAAACGGCTCGTTTGCCAGCCACATGACGTTCGCCTCCGGCATGGGCAAAGGCCGCCGCATCTACACCATCGACGCCGATGGCAACGGCGCACAGGTGGTCTCGAAGGAAGGGCAAACGCCCCTCGCGCCGGCCTTCGGTCCCGCCGACGAGGTCTTCTATTCGGCCAGCGTCGACGACGGCGAGTACAAGCTCTTCACGCCCACGCGCGGGCCCCTGCCGACGAACGTCCGAGGCTCGATTTACGGCCTCGCGTTCAACAAGGACCGCTCCCAAATAGCCCTCGCGCTCGGCGTGGGC
>CAYLJT010000526.1:0-6327 GCA_964383995.1 uncultured Polyangiaceae bacterium | reverse complement strand
GCGTTCTCGTTCTTCATCAACTTCATCGTGGGCGGCCTCGGCACCTTGCCGCTCGCCGCCGTCATGACCGTCTTCCAGGTCAACTCGATCTCCTTCATGCCCGCCTTTGGCCTCGCCTCTTCGGGCGCCATCCTCGTAGGGCAGGCCATCGGCCGCGGCGACAAAGACGACGTCGGCGCCATCGTACGTCGCACCGCCGAGGTCGCGGCCGTCTGGCAGCTCATCGTGGGCGCCGCCTACCTGCTCTTCCCAACGCTGATCATGAGCATCTTCTCGCAAGGGGAAGGTCAGAGCGAGGACCTCGTGCGTCTCGGCGCCGTCCTGCTCGGCATCAGCGTCGCCTGGCAGCTCTTCGACGGCGCTGGGATGACGCTGTCCGAGGCGCTGCGCGCCGCGGGAGACACGTCGTGGACGCTCGGCGCGCGGGTGCTGCTCGCCTGGTTCGCCTGGGTCCCCGCGTCGTACGTCGCCGTCCGTGTGTTCGACGGAGGCGTCGTCGCCGCCATGACGTCCATCGTCGGCTACATCGTGTTGCTGTGCATCGTGTTCTTCTTCCGCTTCCGCAACGGCGCCTGGAGGAACATCGACCTGACCGGCAGCGAGCCGGCCCTGACCTAAGCTTGCAGCGAGGTCGTGTCCGAGACAGGCAAGGTCAGGAGCCCTTGCGCTCCCCGAGCAGCCTGTCGATGATGCGCTTTTGCCGCATTTCGGCGAGGATGGCGATGCCGTAGTAGGCGAGGGACAGCGTACCAATCGCCTGACCCACGCTCATGGCGACGATCACGGGGATCGGCGAGGGGTCGAACTGCGACCATGCCATCAGCCCAAGGGCGACGAGCGCGAGCACACAAGCGATCCTCACCCGCCCCTCGAAGCGCGTCGGCTTGGCGAAGCCCATGGAAGGGGGTGGCGGCGGAACCTCGCGAGAGGAAGGGGGAGGCTTGGGTGTCTTTTCGACCTTCGAGCTCATGGCAAAACCTCGGCGTGAGGGCCTTCGCTGGGCACCGGATCGCGCGGATGCGGCGGACCGTGGCAGCCGGACGCCACGCAGGTCACCCGGTCGTCTTTCAATGCCGCCGCGTGGAGCTTGTGCGCGAGGGGCATCCTCGCGTCGACCTGCGGATGACATTGCTCACACGTGGAGATCTTGTAGGGCTCGTACAGCTCGGGCTTGCGCGGCGGGTCTCCATCCCAGTCGCCTGTATAGAAGTCCCAGACATGGCGCATGCCGCCGAGCTTGGTGGTGACGGTGCCAAACATGCCGTAGTCGGCGTGGCACGTGTAGCAACTTTGCCCGCCAAAGAAGGGATTTTGGCTGTGTACGGCGGCCAAGGTGTGGCTCGCCGGATTCGCGGCGTCGTCGGCGTAGGGTGTCATCACGTGGCAAGATGCGCAGAACTGCCGATCCTTGGTGACCTCGAAGCTCGCGATGTTGCCGGCAGCCGCCGCCCCGATGGGCAACGGCCCCAGGCCGAGAAACAGCCAGAGCTTGACGTTGCGATCCATCACCGGCCGGCGAACCAACACCGCGACCAAGATGAGGGCGGCTCCCGCCGCACAGGCGAGCGCGACAAGGGAAAGCGGGCCGAGGTGCTCGAAGCTCATGGGGAGGCCATCCTATCTGGCATGGCCCGGGCCGCGCACAAGAAAATCGCTCGATCCCGATCTCCCATGCATCAAGCCCTCGTGGGACGGGTGCATGGTTTGCGCTAGCGCGCAACTTGCGCGACGGCCCGAATTGCATTGTGGGGTCATTTGGGTCTGGACAGACCTGGCCTTTTGGTTGCAAGGTCGCACTGTTCGGATTCTTCGGAGGTTGCCGTATGAAACTCTACCACTGGATGTTGGCCGGGGCCTTGCTGCTCCTCCCGGCGTGCGAAGGGCCTGCGGGCCCTGACGGACGCACCGGAGCGCCGGGCACCGCCGGAACCGGCGCCCCCGGCGACCCGGGCGCCCCCGGCTCGGATGGAGACCCTGGAGCCAACGGCTCGAACGGCTACAACGCCTACCTGACCGGCCCCGGGCTCAATCTAGAGATTCTTGACATCACCCTCGCGGCGTCAAAGGCCGAGGTCACCTTCCGTCTGACCGACGGCACTGGGATCCCCCTCGATCGAGACGGCCTTTACACGGAAGGCAGCGTCTCCACGAGCTTCGTCCTCGCCTGGCTCGACGAAGGAAAAAACGAGGCGGGGGACGACCTCGTCCTGCAATACAACGCGTACACCACGCGGGACCAGACGAGCCCCATCACCAACGTCACGGCGACCCAGGCCTCCGCCGACCAGAACGGCGTCTATAAAACGGTCGACCTCGCGCAAGGTATTTTCTCCTACGAGCTTGGCTCGGTGGTCGACGTCGCCGACGACCAGAAGACCCACACCCTCGGCGTATGGGCCACCCGCGACTTCGACGGCAAACGGTATGTCGCCAACGTCGTCCAGAACTTCCTGCCCTCCGGGGCCGAGCCCACGGTTTTCCGCGAAATCGTCGAAAAAGACGCTTGCAACAAGTGCCACAACCCGCTCGAGGCCCATGGCGGCGCGCGGCGCGAGCCGGCCCTCTGCATCCTCTGCCACAGCCCGCAGACCGCCGATCCGGACACCGGAAACACCGTCGACTTCCCGGTCATGGTTCACAAAATCCACCGCGGAAGCAGCCTCCCCAGCGTGATTTCAGGTACGCCCTACCAGATCATCGGCTTCCAGCAGGGCGTCCACGACTACTCCACCGTGGTCTACCCACAGGAGCTCGAGAACTGTCAGCCTTGCCACACCGGCCCGCTCGGTGACACCTGGAAGACTCACCCCACGAGGGCCGCTTGCGGCGCCTGCCACGACGACATCTCCTTCGAGAATCCACCGCCCGCCGGGCAGATCTTGCATCCCGGAGGCGTGCAGGCCGACGACACCAAGTGCAACGTGTGTCACCCGCCGGCGGGGGGCCTGGAGGGCATCGAGACCAAGCACTTGACCGCGAATCTCGACCCCTTGAGCCCCAAGGTCGAGCTTGCCATCTTGGGCGTCGACAACACGGGCCCGGGCGAGTACCCCGAGGTCGTGTTCGAGGCGAAGCAGGACGGCGCGCCCCTCGACGTGCTCGCCACGCCATTGACGCGCCTGACCATCACGATCGCGGGCCCCACGACGGACTACGCGTCGTATTGGCAAGAAATCATCCAGGGCACGAGCCCTGCCGGTGGCACGCTGACGGCCGAGGCTGGGGCGGGCACCTTCCGCTACGTCATGAAGACCGTCATGCCTGACACAGCGACGGGCAGCTACGCCGTGGGCCTCGAGGGCTACAACCAGGCCAACTCCACCGCGCCGCGCTACGCCGCACTGAACCCGATCTTCTTCGTGGCGGTCACCGACGCCGCGCCGGTTCCTCGGCGCGACATTGTGGATCAAAACCTGTGCGAGAACTGCCACTTCAAGCTGGAAGGCCACGGTGGCTCGCGCCGCAACGCCGACTACTGCGCCTTCTGCCACCACCCGAACAACGTCAACGACGAGCGCTTCGCCCACTTCGAGAACGCCGACGCCACGGTACCTTCGGTGGACCTGAAGATGATGATCCACCGGATTCACATGGGTGAAGAGCTGACGCAGCCCTACATCCTCGGCGGCTTCCCGACGCCGAGCTCCAGCAACCCGGCGGGCACGCCCATCGACTTCGGTGAGGTTCGCTTCCCGGGCGATCAGCGCGCTTGTTGGGCCTGCCACGCGGGTGACAGCTACACGTTGCCGACCCCGCCCAACACCATCCCGACCATCGTCAGCGCCGTCTACACCTGCACCGAAGATCCCGCAGCGGACGCCAACGACTACTGTAGCACGGCAAACTTCGTCGAGGTGTCTCAGACATTGCTGCACACGACCGGCACCGCCTGCACCGGCTGCCACGACGCCCCCGAGGTCCAGGCCCACGCCGAGACCATGACCGCGTCGAGCGGCGTCGAGGCCTGCGCTACCTGCCACGGCCCAGGCGCCGAGTTCGACGTCGACGTCGTCCACGCGCTGGATCCGTAATCCCAACGATGCCGAGGGGTTCGATGTCACCCTCCCTCACCCCCACCAGCAAGCGCGTCCTCGGGCTCGTCTTGCTGGTGCTCGGGCTGCCGCTCGCCTGCGAAGAGCTGCGCGAGCGCGACGACGAGGCGGAGGGCATCCATCCCAGCGGTTGGATTGAGGAGACGAGCCCCCAGTTCCATGGCGCCTACCTGAAGTCCCAGGGCTACCCCTTGGGCGGCTGCCGCGACTGCCACGGTGACCAATACGACGGCGGCACCGTGGAGGTGTCCTGCACAACCAGCTCCTGCCACACGGAGGGAGTGGAGGCCTGTGGAACTTGCCACGGCAAGGGCACGGACCCTCGGCCCGCGACGGGCGCGCACGACGCCCACCTGTTCGCATGCACGGCGTGCCACCCCGAGCCGTCGTCGGCGAGGGAAGCGCAGCACCCGAACGGCATGGTCGACATCGCCTTCACCGGCCTCGGCTTGAACGACGGCTCGCTGCCCAAATGGGATGCAGTCTCCCAAACTTGCAGCCAAGTCTACTGCCACGGCACATCGTCTCCCCTGTGGCGGACGCCCACCGGGTCGTTGCCCTGCGACACCTGCCACGAGGCACCGCCTACGTCCCACGAACGTTGGTCCGTCGCGCAAACCACGGAAAGCTGCGTCAACTGCCACCCGGGGGCGGGCAGCAAGGGCCACGTCGATGGCAAGGTCTTGGTCGCCGAGCTTGCCTGCGACACCTGCCACGGTAGCGATCCCACGGGGGCCCCACCAAGCGCTCTCGACGGCTCCACCTCGCCCTCCGACCGCGGCGTCGGCGCCCACGCGCGCCACCTCGATCCGAACCTGAGCGGCCGTATCGGCAAGGCCGTCGCGTGCGTTGTCTGCCACCACGTCCCGGACAATCTGAACGACGCCGGACACCTGGACGACCTGAGCCCGGCCGACGTCGAGCTGCCGGGACAAGGCATGTTCTTCGAGGGCACCGGCCGGTGCGTGACAAGCTGCCACTGGGACAAAACCCCCGGGCCCGCCTTCAACGACGACAGCGGCAATGAGCGCGCGTGCGACGCTTGCCACGGCTTTCCACCCGCCCAAACCCGCGAGGGCACGCCCCATCCGCAGGTCGCGGGCGATCTGTCCCTGTGCGTGGGCTGCCACGGCTTCGATCCGAAGACGCACGTGGACGGAAAGGTGGATTTCGCACCATGACGACCCGGGCTCACAGAATCCGCAGGGTCGGTACCGGCGCGCTCACGGCGCTCGCGCTGGTCGGCACGGCGCCCGACGCCAAGGCCGATCCACCCTCGCGGGCCCGGGTAGACGCCTATGGCTCCGTACAGGCGAGGCCCCTGGGCATCACCATGTTGCAGGCCGAAGGACACACGCCTTACGCCGTGGATGGTGAGGCCCTCGTGTGGGCAGGCACGGGGGAAGACGAGCCTGGAGACGTGGCCGTCGCCATGGTGCGCGCGCGCTCCCCCGACGGCATGGGCGAGGTGCGCGCGGGCCGTATGATGTTCATGACGGGAGCAGTCCGTCCGCTTCATCTCGACGGCATCTGGCTCGCCGGGCACGCGCCGTGGGGCACGACGTTGGAGCTGTTCGGCGGCATGCCCATCTCCGCCGCGCTCTCCCCGGCGGCCTACGATTGGGCCGTGGGCCAGCGCCTCTCCCAACGGGTCGGCAGCGATGGCAGCTTCGGCGTGTCGTTTCTGGAGGCCCGCGACGGCGGCGCCACCGCCGATCGCGAGGTCGGTATCGACGCCGCGGTAACCCCCCTGCCCTGGGCGGACGGCGCGCTCGTTTTGTCCACCGACCTCCTGACCCCCGGCATCGCCGACGCCCGCGCGACCGCGGCGATGCATGGCAAGGTAGGCCGCATCGAGACCTTCGTCACGCGCCGTTCGCCGGCCCGCCTACTGCCCGCGACGTCGCTCTTCTCCGCCCTCGGCGACATCCCCTCCGACAGCCTTGGAGCGTCCGGGACCTGGCGCGCCGCGCCGCGCCTCGACCTGTTCGCGTCCTTGACCGTGGACTCCATCGCGGGGGAGCTTGGCGCGAAGCAATTGCTGCGCGGCACGCTGCGGCTCGACGACCGCGGCGACGGCACCTGGACGGTGGAGCTGCGACGTCAGGCGGCGCCCGAGACGTCCTGGACAGGCGCGCGGACGACCCTGCGTCTACCCATCGTGGACGAGCTGTTTACCGCTAGCGAGGTCGAGCTCGTTGTCCCGGACATCCCGCGCGATCGCGGCCGCTTTTGGCCCTACGGTCTCTTCGCGCGAGGATATAGGCCGGATCCC
>CAYLJT010000525.1:0-6344 GCA_964383995.1 uncultured Polyangiaceae bacterium | reverse complement strand
CTTGAGCGCTGCTTCCACGGGCAAAACCAGGCTCTCTGCGATGAGCGCGTTGCCCCGCGCCGAGGTGTGGCTGTCGTTCATTTCGCGGAGCAGGCACAGGTCGAGGGCCTCGGCCTCGTGGCCCGCATAGGCCGCGCGAAGGTCCACGTAAGGCAGGCCGGCGGCCTCGGCGTGACCGCGAATGATGGCGTAGATGCGCTCGGACACGTGGGAGCTGAGGGCGTGACGGTAGGACGGCAGGTGCAGAAAAAGCACGGGAATTTGCGTCTCTTTGGACCACGCTGCGAGGCCCCCGATGGCGTCGAGGATGCGTTGAAATTCGGGATTGTGCGCCACGGAGAAGGGCGTGTCGTAGCCCGGGACCTCTTCTACGGAGAGCCACGTGCTGGCGTCTGCGTTCGCGGTCGTGGGGTCGATCGAAGGTGCCGCGAGGGCCGTGCGGATCGCGCTCACCGCCCGCGAGCCGTACAAGATCTCCTTGAAAAGGCCGTATCCCGGCACGTCGCGGTAGCGCATGTGGCTGCTCTTGCCCGTGTCGTTGTTCCAGTAGCCGACGAGCACGAGATCGGGAGCGATGCGCTGCTGGATGCGGCGGAGCTGCGCGAGCTCGACGAACGTGTCGTAGGACGGGACGCCCGCGTTGATGACCGTGACCTGCGGTATGTCCGCGCGGAGCTTGTTTTCTAGCTGTTTTGGCCACGAGCCATCGCTGTCGACGCCGAGCCCGAAGGTCATCGAGTCGCCGATCGCGAGCACTCGAAGCTCGCCGTCGCCCTTGGGGCCCACGGGACCGTCGTGGCGCAGGCCGAGGTCGTTCAGCGCGATGGCGGTTCCACGCAGCGTGCCCACGAGGTTCGGCTTGAGCGTGTACGAGAGCTCGTAGTCCGGGACATACAGCTCTTCGAGGAAGGTCATCGCGGCGTGGTCGCTGGTCGCGCGGAGGTAGAGCTCAAAGGCCAAAACCCCGGCCAACGCCGACAAAACGAGGGAGAGCAGCCGCCGCGCCCCCCGCCTGATGCGGCCCGCGCGTTGGGGCCGCTTGGTCTCCTTCGCGCCTTCGGGTCTCATCGCGGTACATCATGTCCGAAGGGCCAGCGCTGTGACTACGCTCCGTGACGCCGAGCTGCTTCTTGCGCAGAAGGGGGTCGGGCCGCGCGTTTCTTTCCCGGTGGAGCGAACGTTTCACGACCTGTTCTTCGAGCAAGCGTCGCGCACGCCCGATGCGGTGGCGGTGAGCGATGGGCGGGCAGCGTTGAGCTACGAAGCCCTGGCCAGGGAGGCCCGCGGCGTGGCGCGCGCGCTCGTGCGACGGGGCCTTCGGCGCGGCGAGCCGGTCGGCATCGTGCGCCCTCGGGACGCCGAATTTCTCGTCGCGATGCTGGGTATCTTCGCGGCGGGCGGGGCCTACGTGCCGGTGGATCCGAGCTATCCGCGGGAGCGGGCCGCCTTCATGTTGGCCGACGCGGAGGTGCGCTTTGTGTTGGCGGAGGAGGCCTATTTCGAGGCGCAAACGACTTTGTTCGCTGGGCTTACACGGATCGTCGCCGAGGACGGCGACGCCTTCGAGGGACCGGCGCTGACTGGCGAAGACAGGGCCTATTTGCTCTACACGTCGGGCTCCACGGGCAAGCCCAAGGGGGCCATCTGCCGGCACAACGGCGCCTTGAACCACCTCTTTGGCGAACTTTGGGGCCTTGGGCTCGCGGGGCCCGTGAGCTTTTTGCAGACGGCTCCGTCGTCGTCGGACATTTCGGTGTGGCAGTTCCTGGCGCCGGTGCTCACGGGCGGGCGCGTAGTCGTGGTCGAGCCCCCGACGGTGATCGATCCGAGCCTGCTTTTTGCGGCCATTCGCGCTGCGCAGGTGGATCTCGTGGAGCTCGTGCCGGTGTCTCTGCGCGCCCTCGTGGACCACGTCGCCGCGTTGCCCGCGCACGAGCGTGCGCTCCCGCATTTGAAGGCCATGATGGCCACCGGGGACGCCCTCGCGGTGGAGGTCGCGCGGCGCTGGTTCACGTTGTTTCCCACGATTCCCCTGGCCAACACCTACGGACCCACGGAAGCCTCGGACGACATCACCCTGCACGTGATGTCCGAGACACCGCCGCCGTCCGAAGCATCGGTGCCGATCGGCAAGCCTCTGCCGAACCTCACGATCTTCATCCTCGACGCGGAGGGGAGGCCCGTGCCGGAGGGCGTCGCGGGGGAGCTTGGGGTGGCGGGCATCGGCGTGGGCGAGGGCTATTTCAAGCGCCCCGAGAAGACCGCGGAGACCTTCGTGCCGAGCCCCTTTCCCGAGCTGGAAGCGGGTCTCATGTATCGCACGGGCGATCTCGGGCGCTGGCGCGCCGATGGCGCGATCGATTTCTTGGGGCGCATCGACCATCAAGTGAAGGTGCGCGGGGTGCGCGTGGAGCTCGGCGAGATCGAGGCCGCGTTGCTTTTGCACACGGCGGTGCGCGACGCGGTGGTGCTCGCGGTGGAGGGCATCGCGGGCGCGCGGCTCGTGGCTCACGTGGTGATCGCGGAGGGGGCGACGACTCGCGGGAAAGACCTCTTGCAAGCGCTCCGCGAGGTGCTGCCGGAGGCCCTCGTGCCCGCCTCCATCTTCGTGCACAAGGCGTTCGCGCTCACGCCGGCGGGCAAGATCGATCGCGACGCCCTTCGCGCTCACGTCGGCGTCGATGAAGCCACGCCCTCGGATCTCCCGGAGGACGCGACGGAGGCAGCGCTCGTGCGGATTCATCGACGCGTGCTCGGTTGCGAGGTGGGCGTCGACGACGATTTTTTCTCCGTGGGCGGCGACTCGGTGCTCGCCGTGCTGATCGCGTCCGAGGCTTCGAAACAAGGGTTTTGGGTGAGCCCGGCCGAGCTCCTTCAGCAGCGTACGGTGGCGGCCCTCGCGGCCCTCGTGCGCGGGCGCAGCGGCGACGCCGTGTTGCCGGACGCCGCGGACGAGGAGGGACCTTGGCCGCTCACGCCGACGCAACGCGAGATCTACCTGCGCGGCATCCTGGCTCCGAAGGGCGCGAAACCGTACGTGGAGCAAGTGCTGTTCGATCTCGTCGGGCCCCTCGACGGCCCGCGTCTCGCGACGATTTTGAGCGAAATAGCGGCAGATTTTCCGGTGATCGCGCGGGCCGTGAGCCGGCATCCGACGCTCTCGTTTCGCAGCGCGGGCGCGGTCGCCGTGCCCGTGACCACGATCGATCTACGTGGCCACGAGGATCGAGGCGCTGCGATCGAAGCCTTCTTGGCGGCCGATCGGGCCCTCGGCTTCGAGCCGTCGCTGGCGCCGTTGACGCGGTTTTCGTTGCTTCGTTTGCAGGACGAACGAACGCGCGTGGTCTGGACCTATCACCACCTGGTCCTCGATGGTTGGTCCGAGCCCCTCGTGCTCCGCGCCGTGTTCACGCGCTACGCGGGGGACACGCCCTCACCGTCGACCGGGTCGTTCGCGGCCCATGCGCGCGCCCTCACGGCAACCCCACGCGCTGCGCAAATCGCCTTCTTTCGCAGAGCTTTTGCGTTGCTCAGCGGTCCCTGTCATTGGCCCCGCTCCGCGCTCGCGGCGCGCGGAGGAGGCCCTTCGCACGACGCCCGTTCACGCGATCTCGATGCCGCTGTTTCGACCGCGGTCGGGGAGCTTTCGCGCCATCTGCACATCTCGACGAGCTCCGTGTTTCACGCCGCGTTTGCGCTTTTGCATGCTCAGGTCTTGGGGCGCAGCGACGTGTTGTTTGGCACCACGGTGTCGGGGCGCGCCGCGGGACTTGCGGGCAGCGACACGCTGGTGGGGCCCGCCATGGCCCTCTTGCCCGTGCCCGTGGTGCTCCCGGAGAGCGCCTCGGTGTCGGCCTTTTTGCAGGGGATTCACGGGCTGTTGATGGAGCTTTTGGGGGCCGAGCACGTGCCCCTCGCCGAGGCCTTGGCGCAGCACGACTGGGGCAGCAGCGACGGGGTCCCCTTCGACGCCATCATCGATATCGCGAGCTATCCAGGGCGCGCGCTCACGGAGGCGCTGCCCGCGGAGCTTTCCATCGAGGGCTTGGACTACGTCACGATGCCCCACCATCCGCTCACGCTGTTCGTGGTCCCTGGCGTCACGACGCATCTGCGTTTGGTGTTCGCGAAGGCGCTCTTCGACGCGCCGACGGTGGATGCATGGCTCGCGCGGTTGGCGACGATCGTCGAGGGCATCGTGGCCCGGCCCGATGGTGCCCTGCGCGAGTTGCTTCGTTAGTCCCAGGAAGTCGGCTTGCGCGGGGCGTTTTGCTCGATGGCCGTGGCGTGTCCGCGTAGCGCCTCGGCGGCCCCTGCGTGGCCCCTTTGCTCGAACAGATCGGCCAACGCCACGGCGGTCACCAGGAGCTGCTGCGGTTCGGCCAGGTTCATCGTGATCGGGGCGGTCGTGTCGAAGAGCTCGAACGCTCGTCGCCACAGCCGCAGGCCGTCGACGGCGCGTCCGGCGTTGAGCGCGGCGTGCCCGCCACAACGCAGAAAATCCGCGGCGAGCGCGCGATCACCGCGCTTTTCCGCGAACTCGGCCGCCCTTTGGTAGGCGTCGAGCCCCTCGGCGAAGCGTCCGCGGCGCACCTCGACGGCGCCCAAGGACCCCAGGGCCTCGGGCAAAAGCGCGTCGACGCCCCGCTCTTCGGCGAGCCGAATGGCGGCCTGCACGGCGGCCACACCGGCGTCGGCGAGGCCCGCGCCGAGCAGCACGCGGCCCCGTTGCAGACCCACTTCGACGGCCTCTCGGCCCAGGCCGCGCTGATCGAGCAAGCGGCCCGCATCATCGAGGAGCCGCGCGGTCTCCACGGGCGAGGTCGCCGATTCGGCGAGCTCCAAGCTGCGGCGAACGTCCTCGAAGCCCGGCCCGCGCAGGGGTGAGCCGCGCGCGATGCGGTCTTCGAGGCCGGGTGAAAGCTGGCCCGAGCGCGCGCGCAGCGGGGCGACCTCCCGCTCGATCGCCGCCCAGTCGCGCGAATCGGCCTCGATCCAGGCGACGCGCGTGCCCCGTGGGCTCAACCGCTCGGCCAAGTTGCCGAGGGTGTTGTGGACGGCGTCGACGACCACGAAGCGCACGTGCAGGAGGGACGGCCGGCGAACGAGCGACTCGATGTCCCGCGCTTGTTCCGCCGCGTCTTCGATATGTTGGGGAGCCAACACGACGACCATCCTTGGACCTTGCTTCGGCGCGACCTGTCCGAGGGCGTCGGCGAACGCATCGAGGGGATCCGCAAACGCGCTCATGCCGACGTCCACCGAGGGCGCTGCGGCCAAAAGCTCGCGAAGGCGCGCAGGCCAACCCCGGGAGGGTCCGAACGAGGGCGAGGCCAGCACCACCAATGGCGCCGGTTTTGGCCCGTTTTCGGCGAGGGCGCGTATCCAGCCCAAGGTCTGGCCAAAGACATGGGCGGGGACGACCAAGTGCAGGAGGCCCGCGAAGGGCGACGCGAAGAGCTCGTTCAAGGCTTCGCGAAGAGCGGAGACCATGGGCGGCGGCTCTCACGCCTACGGGGGGTCGTCAATGGAATCATCGGCCGCAGCTTGCGGCGCAAATTCGCCGTTGCGAGGGCCCTCGGATGTGGTGGATCATTCCTGACTCACCCGCACATCCACCGCGATTCCGCCGATGGATCAAAGGTTGACGAGACGGAACGACAGCGTCTGCGATGGGTAGAAACCTTGCCGCGTGGGAGTGGGCATCCGGACCCGCTTCCGGAGCGGGCTGTCGCTAGGGTCGAGCCGTGAACCTACCCACGAAGGTGCCCATGGCCTTCCAGCCCTCCATCCCAAACCTTGCCATGTCCAACGGAGGTCAGCCTGTGGCTTCTTGGGCGTGCGTCATCGAGCCTTTTGCAGTCGTCTGCGGCGCGCTGGCGCCGTACGGCCTCGTGACGCTACTGGTCCGCTGAAGTCGCGGGGAACATGCTGGAGCGCCGCTTCGGCATGTCGAAGAAATCGACCTCGCCGCTCTCCAGGGAGTATTCGGCGCCGACCACCATCAGGCTGTCGTTCAGGATCAACCGCTCGAGCACCTCGGAGCCGTGACGCAGGTGGTTCGTGGAGGCACGGATGTTCGCGCGTACGGCGCGGGTCACCAGGGTCTCTTTTTCCTGTCCAGGATCGGCCTCGATGAGGGCCTCGACGGAGGGTCGGATCTGGTCGACGATAGCCCCCAGGCCGCGAGAGTGGTCCTCGGAAGGGCGTCCGACCTGCTCCACCGTGGCCAGGATCGCGCCGCATTGCGAGTGGCCCAGGACGACCACCAGACGGGTACCGAAGCGTTCGGCGGCGAACTCGACGCTGCCGACCAGCGAGGGCGCGACGATGTTCCCGGCCAC
>CAYLJT010000524.1:0-6376 GCA_964383995.1 uncultured Polyangiaceae bacterium | reverse complement strand
CAGGCCTCGTTGGCTGCGGGAGCGACGAAACCACCGCCGGGTCTACCGGAGGGGATGCGGCCTGCGAGCCCGATGCCGATTGCCTCAAGTACGTGGGTGAGGTCGCCTCGGACTGCCTAGCGCTCGTGGACAACGGCGGCACGGCGTCGGCGGCCCTTCGCATGTCGCAGCTCACCATCACGCGCCCCGAGGTCCTCGCGACCGGCGCCGTGGCGGGCATCGTCGGCGGTGCCGTCAAGCTCAATGCGCCCGCGTGCTACCTCAACGGAACGGCGACGTTCTCGTGGCTCCTGCAATTCGACAACGGCACCTTGAAGACGGGCGGCGCCAAGCCCGTGGCCGATCCCAACAGCGGTTACTGCTTCGTCAACGAGATGATTGGGGGTCAAAACGTTACCGCGATCACCGCGAACGCCCCCGTCGGCGCCGACGGCTCCTTCAGCGCCGACATGCCGCAAGACGTCGTGGTCCCCGTTTACCTCGACGCGGCCGCCTCCGCCGTGGTGTTGCTGCCGCTCAATCAAGCGCGCTTGTTCAACGGCACGCTCTCCGCCGACGGCAACTGCATCGGCAGCTACAACGGCAAGGGCTTGGAGCCCGCAAACCTCTGTTTGCCGGACGAAGAAGCGGGGATCTACACGTTCATCAACGGCGCCGAGCTGGAGGGCTTCATCACCCTCGAACAGGCCGACACGGTGATCGTCGACACCCTCGGTCAGTCGCTGTGCGTGCTGCTCGCCGGGGGCGCGGACGAGTTCGTGATCAAGGGGGCCGGCGAAGGAGATCCCGACCTCTGCGCCCGCGACGGCAATGGCTCCATCATCTACCAGGGCGATTGGTGCTCCAGCACCAACGCAGCGGCCGACGCGACCTGCAAAGACGCGGTCAAGCTCGGAGCGAAATTTGCCGCCAGCGCGGTGAAGATCAACGGCGACTGCAACTGAGCATTGGCCGGAAGGCCTGGGACCCCCCGGCGTCGTCGCGCCCTACCCTTCGACGACGCCGTGCTTCGACCCGCTTTCGAGGCCGCGGCCCTTGCCGCGTGGGCCCGTGAACCGCTACGCTTTGGGCGCTTAGTCGAGCGCTCTTCGCACGTATTTGGCCGTACGAAACCGCTCCCGGAGGTCCTTCATGCCGCGCGTCCTCAAGCACCTGGTGGCGATTCTCGCTCTCATCATCATCGCGGGTTGTTCAGGGGGAGGTTGCACGAGCGGCTGCGCGAGCTGCGGCGTAACGCCCTTGCCCGAAGGCTTCGACCTCGATCGAAGGATCGAAAACGCGGCATCCATCCGCATCACCGATACCGGTTTCAAGTTCCTGCAGGACAACGGCGGCAACCTCGCCGCGACGCTCCTCGGCGGGAACATGATCACGTTCGATGTGCCGACCTACAACACGAGCTTCATCGGCATCGACGTGTCGCTGTGCAAGAACGGCCCGAACCCCAACGCGAATCCGCCCGAGTGCCTGGTCGAGATCGATCCGACCTTGGCCTATCTGCCGATCACCAGCGCGAGCCCCCACGAGATCGTGATTCAGGGCGGCAAGATCCCGGTGCGCCTACAAAACGCGACGATCGAGCTGGATTTCGGGATTTTTGGCACCGACAACGGCAACGCCGCGCTGAACGGCAACGGAGCGTGCCCCGGCGGTGACTACGCGCAGATCGACGTCGACGTCGATATCTCGATCGAGATCCGAGACAACCCCGCCGATCCCTTCTACGGCTACTCGCAGATCAAGCTCGTCAACCTCGACATCGACGACAACCAGCTCAAAAACTCGCTGCACTTTTGCAACGGCGTTACCGCCGAGATCATCGATTTCCTGAAGGACATCATCTTCGATCTGGTGGCGCCGAACATCGATCAGCTCCTGCAAGACACGGTCAGTGAGCAGCTCTGTTTGAAGGCGGATCCCAACGTGTCGCCGAGCTGCCCCGCGGGCTCCCACGACGACGGGAGCGGCACCTGCGTGCTCGACAGCGATCCGGCGCAGTGCGCGCCGATCATGCTCGGCCTCAACGGTCACATCGACCTCGCGAGCTTCCTGTCGAGCATCTCCCCCGGCACGACGGGCGGCCTCGATTTCTTGTTGGCCGCAGGCGGCCACAATGTCCGAGACGACAACTCGGGTTGGCACTGGGGCGACCTCAACCCCATCAACAGCGGTGCAACCCTCGGCTTCTACGGCGGCTCCGAGCCTCGACCCACCTCCGGTTGCGTGCGCTTGTCGGACGTCCCCGTCCCGGCGGGCATCCCCGTCCCCGACGAGCTGCTCAACAACAGCGTGACCAACTGGCCCACCGACACTGAGGGTCCGCACCTTGGCCTCGCGCTCAGCGAGCGCTTCGTCAACTACGCGCTGAACGGCGTCTACAACAGCGGCCTGCTCTGCATCGGCGTCACGAGCGAGCTCACGAGCCTGCTCAACTCGGGCACCCTCGGCATCCTCGCGGCGTCGCTCAAGGACCTCGGGCTGCAGCGCGAGGCGCAGCAAGTCGCGATCGTGATTCGTCCGGGACAGCCCCCGCAAATGGCGTTCGGAAACGGAACCGACTTGGCGACCGATCCGCTGATTCGCCTCACGCTTCCGGAAGCGTCCTTCGACTTCTACATCTGGTCGAACGACCGTTTCATCCGCTTCATGACGGCGACCTTCGACCTCGACATACCCTTGAACCTCGACGTGACCCCCGAGGGCCTGGTGCCCGTGATCGAGGACATCGGCGTCAACAACGCGAAGGTCACAAACTCTGAGCTTTTGCGGGAAAACCCCGACGATATCGCGAAGAGCTTGGCGTCGCTCCTGGCGAGCCAAGTGGGCTCGGCGATCGGTGGTGGCATTCCCCCCATCGACCTTTCGAGCCAACTTTCGTCTCTCGGCATGGAGCTCGTGATCCCGCCGACGGTCGAGGGCCAGGGCTCCGCGGGTCTGCGCAAGATCTCGAAGGGCTCGGACGACTTCCTCGGCATCTTCGCCGCCCTCAAGGTGGCGACGTCACCGAAGGTCTTGCCGGCGCAAACCGAGGTGTCGTTGGTCAACAAGACCATCCACTCCGAGGGCCTGCGCTGGGCCACGATGAACGAAACGAACGGCCCCGAGGTTCGCATCTACGCGTCGTCCCCCGACGACGACGGGACGAAGACCATCGAGTACTCGTGGCGCATCGACAACCTCCCGTGGCACCCCTTCAAGACCAGCCACTGGATCGAGATCCACGACGACTGGCTGCGCGTGCAGGGTCGACACATCATCGAGGTGCGCGCGCGCGTGCGGGGCGCTGGCGAGAGCCTCGACCCGACCCCCGCGCAGGTCGAGGTCGTCGTCGACGGCGAAGCCCCGGTCATCAAGGTCGGTACGCTGACCGAGACGGGGCTCGCGCTGAACGTCCACGATCTCGTCGCGGATGCCGAGAACGTACAGGTTCGGGTCCGCCTCGACGACGGCGAGTGGTCGTCGTGGCAAGCGGCGTCGACCCTCGATGAGCTCGCCGTCGGCGAGGCGTCGTGGATCGACATCGAGGCGAAAGACGAAGAGGGCAACGTTGGTTCGGTGTCGCAGGCGATCATCCGAGGACGCGGATCGGACGCCGGCGCGGGCTGTGGCTGCACCGTGGCGGGCGCTCCGTCACAGGACGGAAAGATCATGGGGCTCATTGGCATGATGCTCGTAGGCGCGGTGATTCGTTTGACCTCAAAGAAATCCTCCAAGACCCCGCGAAAGACCGCACGGGCGCCGCGTAAGCAACGCCTCAACGCACCCCTGTTCGGCATCGCGGCCCTGATGGTCGCGGCGACGTCGCAGGGTTGTTCGTGCGGCGACGACGCGGAGCAGCCGGGCGAGACCGACACCTCGGTGGCGCTCAATCCGGGCCTTGTCGGCTCGTACACCTCGGCGGTGGCGTCGGGCAGCGACATTTGGGTCGCGGGCTACGCCGAGGCCGACTGGAGCAACGACTTTTCGTGGGGCGACCTGGTGGTCGGCAAGTGGAACGGCGAGGCCGTCGACTGGATCGCGGTCGACGGTGTGCCGGCCGATCCGCCCCCGGACGGCAAGCTCTACAAGCTCGACGGGTTCCGCGGCGGTCAAACCGAGGCGGGCGACGACGTGGGTCTCTGGACCTCGATCGCGATCGACGACGCCGGGATGCCCGCCGTCGCCTACTACGACCGCACGAACTTCGCGCTCAAATACGCGCACATGGTCGAGGGTCGTTGGGAGGTGATGAGCGTTCAATCGGCGTCACGCTCGGACATCGGTCGCTACGCCAAGCTCACGTTCATCGGCAGTGCCCCGACCATCGCCTACCTCGCCATCGAGCCAGGCGACGCGGGCGCGGTGAAGAGCTCCGTGCGCATCGCCACGGGCTCAGCGAGCGGCACCTGGTCCTTTGAAGACGTGATGGTCGACACCGCGACGCCCTGCCGCAACATGTTCTGCGGCACGGGCACCTCGTGCATCGTCGAGACGGGGCTGTGCATGTCCACGCTGGACACCTGCGGCGACTGCGCCGCGGACGAGAAGTGCGTGGACATCGCGGGCACGCCCACCTGCTCCGCGTTCTACAGCGCGAGCCGCATCGACACCTTCCCCGACGCGGTCGGCGACTACATCGCGATGGCGCCCGACGGCAAGGGCGGGGTCGGCCTCGCCTACTACGACCGCATCCACGGCAACATGATGGTCGCTTCGAAGGCCGGCGGCGCGTGGACCAACACGATCGTCGACGGCGCCGCGGCAGATGGCACCGACACGGGCGACATGGGCATCGCGGCAACGCTCTTCATCGATGCGCAGGGCAGCTACCACGTGGCCTACGTCGACGGCCTCGCGGAGGCCCTGAAATACGCGCGGATCGATGCGGGCGTCGTGGCGATGACCGAGGTCATCGACGACGGCCTCACCCTCGCGGGAACGAAGTTCTCCGACGGACAGCACGTGGTCGGCGACGACGCCAACATCATGGTGACGGCTTCGGGCGAGGTGCGCGTGACCTACCAAGACGCGACGCAAGGCCGGCTGCGGCTCGCCGTGGGCACGTCGAACGGGACCGGCCACGCGTGGGCCCTCTCGGAGATCGTGCAAGACGGCTTCGCGGGCTTCTTCTCGAAGCAGCTCAACGTCGAAGGCGCCGCGAAGATCGTCAACTTCTGGCGGGTCGGCGGCGAGACCGTGAAGGGCGACGTGGCCGTCGTCTCGCCGTAAGTAAGCAATCGATAAGGAAGTGAAACTTCGGGCCCGCTCTCGCGAGGGAGCGGGCTCGCTTTATTTTGTGCTCAAACGAACTGCGTCTCAGGCCGCAGCTTCGGTCGCGTCGTCGAGCGTCAGGTCGCGCGTCGCGGGGCCACGCACCGCCGTTCGCTCGGCCGCGACGAGGCGTAGCAGCTCGTCCTTCGTGGCCGTCCCGCTGTCGAGCATGGCGCGCATGTAGCCATCGACATTGCCTTGGGCGCGCATGAGCTTCTGATACGTGCCCCCGGCTTGCTGCTGGGAGAAGACGTCGCGGAGCATGGTCGAAAGCTCGCGAAACATCTGGGCCTTGGTCAACATGGTCGCTCTCCTCGACGCGGCGTCGAAGCCTCGCGTCTCTCTTCGCTGCTATCGGAGGCCGCGCTGGAGGGCCAAATTTCCGAAGCGCTCAGCGCACGCGGAGGCGCGAAATCAAGGCGTCTACGTCGGCCTCGGCCAGGTCGCCCACGGCCAGCGCGGAGCCCCGACGGGGCACCACGATCAGGCGCGCGCGTCCCGGGCGCATGCCCCCGAGCATCACGAGCCCGTAGTCGAGCAACGCGCCGAGGGCCGCCACGAGCGCCCCGACCCCGAGCAGCTCAGGCGAGCCCGCGCGCGCGCCGCTCACGAGGATCGATGTCCCGAGGTAGCTCCCGAGGGCCAAGGCGATCAGCCCGGCGTAGAGCCCGACGCGCGGATAGCGGACATCACGCGCCACCCGCGCGAGCCCCTCCACCGGGAAGAACGTCTCCTTCGCGCGCAGCGTTCGACCCAGCATTTTGGCCTCGACCACGAGGGTGAGACCCCGGCTCCCGACACGCACCTCGCAGCGCCGCGAGAGGCCGAGCACGAGCTTCGCAAACAGCCGCGCGCCTCGCAGCACGAGCAAGATGCCGGTCACGGCGAGCAACGTCGTGGCGATGGGGCCCCGCGGTGTGGGCAAGAGCTCCCCCTTCGCGGACGCGTCTTTGGCCGACGGAGCGTCGTGATCCGGCGGCGTTAGCAGACGCGCCACCACCCGATCGCGCACATGGAGCGCCTTGGCCTCGTGCCGCGCGGTGCTCGATGCGCTCGATCCCAAGGCGGCTGCAGCCACCAGCGCCCCGGGGCGACCGACGAGGGGCGCTACCCCGTCGTCCCACCT
>CAYLJT010000523.1:0-6382 GCA_964383995.1 uncultured Polyangiaceae bacterium | reverse complement strand
AGGGAGGCCAATGGCACACCGAAGGGGCCCATCGTCGGCCGCGCTCGCGCCCTGCGGACCAAGAAATCGTGTTTTTGGTTTTCGGCCCGCGCGCGCCTCCGGGCTATACGACAACCATGGACTGCGATACGCCCTCGGGTGCAACGTCGTGAGCACGAAAACCCAGCGAAAGCCGGTTATCCGGTCGCCCTATGTCAAGGTCCCGTCGAAGCTTTTGCTGATCGCCTACTGGGGGATGAAGGCCGCGGCGATCGGGGTTGGTTTCTTCGTCACGTTGCTCTCCTTGATGGCCGCCGTCGGCGCCGTGACCGACGGCCTCGCCGCGCGCATCGCGGGCGCTTTCTTTGGCGCGCTTGGTCTGCCCGTGCTCATTGCGTTGGTGCTGCGGCGCCGCGATGAGGCCACACGCTTGGTGCTCTTCACCGACGTCTTCGCGGTAAGTTGGCTCGGCTTCGCGTTCCTCTTCGCCTTCGCGTTGGGGGGCATCACGGGCGGCCTCTTCGCGGCCGAGTCCGCGCGTCTCAGCGAAGAGGGCATCGATCCGGCCGCCGCCTTCGCCAGCCTGCTGTCCAACGACGCCGCCATTCCCGGTGAGGTCGTCGACGCCTCCGTCGACGCTTCCGACGCCTCCGACGCCGCGATCGAAGCGGGACCCGCCCCCGGGCCGACCATCCTGATGATGGCTCCACCGCGCTCGGAGGAAGAGCTGAAGAACGACAAGCCCGCGACCCTCGCCGAGAAGTTCGAAGGAGCGCGCCAGGCCCTCGTAACGATCAGCGGCTTTAGCCGGCGCGGACCCCTCGGAGGCACGGGCTTCTTCGTCGACGCGACGGGCACGATCGCCACGAGCCACGAGAGCGTCGCGGACGCGACCGAGCTCCGGGTCACCCTGGCAAGCGGCGTGGCCTTCGACGAAGTCACGCTGTTGACAGACGATGTCGCGCGCGACGTAGCGCTGTTGTGGATTGACCTCGAGCACTGGGACGCAGGCCCGGATACGCCGCGCGTGACGCCGCTGCGCCTCGGCTCCGCGTCCAGCGTGCCCGTTGGTGAGCGTGTCACCGAGGTTGCCAATCCGCTGGGCCTCGAAGCCACGTTGACCGAAGGCGTGCTGGTCGGGAAGCGCGTCATCGAGGGGCAACCCTTCTTGCAGCTTTCCTTCACACCGAGCTTTGGCGACGCGGGGGCGCCTTTGCTCGACGCGCGCGGCGACGTCGTCGGCTTCGTCGGCGCCCCGACCGACGCGTCCCGCGCCGCCAACCTCGCTGTCCCGGTGGAGGTCATTCGGGGCCTGCTTCGCCCGAGCTACCCCGATCGACGCCGCATTGGAGCCAATTGAGCTGAGCCATGACACGCAAACGCGCTCGCATCATCATTGCGCTGCTCTTCTCGATGTTCACGGGCATCGTCCTCATCTTTGCCCTGCGTTTGCCCGACGTCCGCGAAGGCCTCGTCGATCCCTTGCGCGAGAAGATATCGAGCCTGATCGAGGGAGAATCGGAGGACGCTGGAGCCGACGACGCCGCCGTCGTGGACGCTGCCGTGGCCGACGCCGCCGACCTCATGGCCTTCGATCGCCCTCTGCGCGTGGTGGGCCTCGGCTGGGAGCCCGTGGCCCCGGGCATCGTGGCCAACGGCGGCTCCGTGCCTGGCCCGGCGAGCATGTTTGGCGCTGCGGGCCTCACGGTCTACCTGAGCGGCGCAGACTCGTTGGGCCGGCTCGAAGCGGCCCTGGCAAAGGGCGGCGCCAGCGACGGCGGGGCCGATATTGCCATCTTGCCACTGCCCCTCTTCGTGTCCGCCTACGAGCGCATTCGGGCCCTCGATCCGCAGGTGTTCTACGTGGTGGGTTGGTCTCGCGGGCGTGAAGCGCTGCTGTCCACGACAGACACGCTGGGGCCGTTGGAGGCGGGCAAAGATCACCCGATGATCGTAGACGCCCAGGATTTGTCGCGATTCTTGGGTCTCTTCGCCATGGAGGTCGCGGGCGCCGATATCTCCCATGTGCGCATGCTCAAGGTCGGCTCGCCCAGCACCGAGACCACGCAAATCGCGGCGATTGACCGCCTGTACACGGCCGAGTCGGTGGACGCCGCGCGCCGCAAGATCCTGCTCACGACGGTGGACGCCGAGAACCTCATTCCGATCGTGGCGATTGCCCAAAAGAGCCTCATCGATCACCACGCCGAAGTGCTGAGCCTCTGGGCGCATATCTGGATTGACGGTCAGGTGATGCTCAAGGCCGACGTGACCTCCGGTGCGCGCGAGGTCGCGCGCTCTCCCGGGGCGATTGACGAGGTCAACCTGCTCACGCGTCTCGGACAAATCCAGTCCACGACGCTGTCCGACAACGCGCGCATGATGGGCCTCGCCGGTCGTTATCCCGCGCGGCTCGACATGATCTTCGAGCAAACGTGGGAAGTTTGGCGCTCGTCGGGGGTGCTCGCGACACCCGTCCCAGCGGCCAATCCGATCGACACCCGCGTCGTCGCCTCCCTCGCGCGCCAGGCCGACCCTGCCCTCCGCCGCCCCGATGCGCGCCTTGACACCGAGGTGCGGCTCGCCGTTCAGTCGGGCGCACAGGTCGCGAAGCCCACCTCCAAGCCCGAAGACTCGGTGCCCTTGCTCGTGCGGCAGGAGCCCGAAGGGCCCGAAGGTCGCGAGGCTTTCTTGCGCAACATCGGCACCGTCGCCGGCATCTTTCAACGCTCGCGCATCCGCGTCACGGCCGCCAAGGGCGAGACCGAGGAGGTCATCGACGCGGTGGTTCTGCGCTTCGGCGTCTCTCGGGCACGCCTCGTCATCGGCAAGGCGGCCGTCTCCAAGGGCCTCGGCGTGATCGAGGTCCTGCCCACCGATTAGCCCCTGACCTTGTTCGGAGTCTCCGTGTCGTCTCACCGGTTTGCCACGCTGCTCGTGGTCAGTTCGCTCTTCTTCGGGGTTACGGCCGCGGCCGAACAGCCCAGCGCTGATGCCAGCACCGCCGAGGCGTCGTCCGCGCCGACGTCCGCCCCCAAGAAGTCCACGGCGGCCAAAGAGCCGTCGAAGTCCAAAGACAGGGCGTCGAGCAACGCCCCTGCCAACGCCCCCGCGAAAGCGGCCGAGGGGCCCGCCAAGAAGATCCGTTCGGGTCGCACCATCGAGGTCGCCGCGCGCGATCTCCGCCTGACCGACGAGGCGAAGGGGCGGCTCTTGCGCATCGCCGCGCGCTACTACGAAGCCACGCACAAGAAGCTCGTCATCACCGGGGGGACGCGCACGCCCACGCGTCAGGCCGAGCTGATGCTGCAGAAGCTGAAGCACGGTGAGGACATCGTAAAGCTCTACGAAAACCGGCGCGCCGCCAGCGAAATTCGCGACGCTTACCTGACCGGCGTCGCCGAGAAGTGGTCGAAAAAGCGCATCGTTCGCGCCATGCGCGACGTCATCCTGCAGCAGATCGCGCGGGGTGTGTACGTCTCCAAGCACCTGCAGTCGGGCGCCGCCGACGTGCGCTCGCGGGACATGAGCGTGGAGCAAGAGGCCGCCTTTCGGGCCGCCGTCTCCGCGGAGCCGGGCGTCACCCTCATCGATGAGAGGCAGAGCGCAGAGCCCCATCTGCACCTCAGTCTTTAGCGCCCTTGTCCGAGACACCATGTGTGTGACCCCACGTTGCCCGTCACGGACTGGGCTGTAAGGAAAGAACGAGAGCCCCATGACCCCGTCGACTCGCAAGTCCGTGCCTGCCAAAGGCGAGGCCCCCGAGAGCATCCTTTCGGCCCTCGACGCCATGAAGGCAGACGACGCCGACTGGCGTAAGGGTCGCGTCTTTTCGCTCGTCTACCACGCGGGCAACGACCACGAAGAGCTCCTGCGCGCGGCCCACGCCCGCTTCGCGAGCGCGAACCTCCTGAACCCGATGGCGTTTCGCAGCCTGAAGCGCATGGAATCGGAGGTCGTCCAGATGGCCGCCTCGCTGTTCCACGGCCCTGACAGCACCGTGGGCGCCATGACGTCCGGTGGCACCGAGTCCATCCTCGTCGCCGTGTGTGCCTATCGCGATCGCGCGCGCCGCGAAAAGCCCTGGATTCGCACGCCCGAGCTGGTCGTGCCGCGCACGGTCCACCCGGCCTTCGACAAGGGCGCGCACTACTTCGGTGTCAAGCTCGTGAAGGTGCCTGTGGACGAGGGCCAGCGCGCCGATTTCAAGGCCATGGAAAAGGCCATCACGCGCAACACGATTGGCATGGTCGCCTCCGCCCCCCAATACCCCCACGGCGTCGTCGATCCCATCATCGAGCTCGGAGAATTTGCGCACTTGCGGCGCATCCCGCTGCACGTGGATGCCTGTGTGGGGGGCTTCGTCCTGCCCTGGGTCGAGCGCCTCGGGCGCCCGGTCCCACCCTGGGACTTTCGTGTTCCAGGCGTCACGTCCATTTCCGCCGACCTCCACAAGTACGGCTATGCCGGGAAGGGCGCATCGCTGCTGCTTTGGCGGTCGATGGACGCGATGCGCCACCAGTTCTTCGTGGCCACCGACTTCCCGGGGGGCATCTACATCTCTCCAGCGCTCCTCGGCACCAGGCCCGGAGGCCCCGTCGCCGCAGCCTGGGCGTCCCTCGTCGGGCTCGGCGAAGAGGGCTACTTGGCGCTCACACGCGCGTCTCTCGAAGCCTCCGACAAGCTCCGCGCCGGTATCCAGGCCATTCCAGGTTTGCGTCTGATTGGTCAGGCCCAGGCGCCCATCGTGGCGTGGGGCGCCGTGCCCGGCGGTCCCGACGTGTTTGCCGTCGCCGACAGGCTTGAAGCGCGTGGTTGGTCCGTCGACAGGATGCAATACCCGACGGCCATTCATCTGACCGTAACCGCGAATCACCTTGCCATTGCGGACGACTACCTGTCCGACCTGCGAGCGTCCGTGGACGAAGTGCGCAGGGACCCGAAGCTCGCGCGGAGCGGCAGCGCGCCGATGTACGGCATGATGGCGAAGGTGCCCATGCGCGGCCTGGTCGAAGGCAGTGTTCGCAAGCTCATGGAGTCGATGTACGCGCCCGGCGTGGTCGTGCCCGATGTCACCAAAGCCGGCGCGGGTGACGGCGTCGTGGGCAAGCTGATGGACAAATTCGGACCTCGTGTCAACGAGCTGCTCGACAAGGCCTCGTCGCTCAAAGACAGGCTCGGGAGGCGCGGTCGATGAGCACGAAGCGCGTGGCGTTCGCCCGTATCATGCAGGAGACGAACGCGCTCTGCCCTGTCCAGACGACGCTGAGCGACTTCGAGCAGAGCCACTACCTCGAAGGGCAGGCGTTGCTCCAGGCCTGTTCGCCCGGCGGTCACGAGGTGGAAGGTTTCTTCCGAAAGGCCGAACTCGCCGGCTTCTTAGACGCCGCGCGCGAGCAGCGCGCGGACGTCGAGCCCGTGCCGCTCTTCTCCGCGTGGGCGTCGTCCGGCGGGCCGCTGAGCCAAGCGTGCTTCGAGACGCTGGAAGGTAGGTTGGTGGAAGGTCTGCGCAAGGCGGGGCGCGTCGACGGCGTGTTTTTGGCCCTCCACGGCGCCATGGGCGTGGTCGGCGTGCGCGACCCCGAGACGCGCCTGCTGCGCGCCGCGCGCGACGCGGCTGGCGGCGCGCCCGTGGTGACGACCCACGATCTGCACGCCAATCTGACCCAGGGCCGCGTCGACGCGGCCCACGCCATCGCCGCCTACCAGACGAACCCGCATCGGGACCACGCGCGCATCGGGAAGAAGGCCGGTCGCATCTTGCTAGGGAGCTTGCGCGGTGAGCTGCGGCCCACGACGGCCTGGCGCTCCCTACCCATGTTGCTCGGCGGCGGAAACACCGTCGACTTCCTGGCGCCCATGCGTTCGCTCTTCCTCAAGATGCGCTGGGAAGAGCGGAAGAAGAACCTGCTCGCGGTGTCGACGTTCATGGTCCACCCCTGGAACGACGATCCGGCCCTCGGCTGGTCGACCCACGTCGTGACGAACGGCGACGCCGCGCTCGCCGAGGCCCTCGCCGACGAGCTGGCCGAGATGTGCTGGGAGCGTCGTCACGAGCTGCCACCGACCTTCTCCACACCCGAAGAGGCGCTCCGACAGGCGCATGAGGCAAGGTGGCAAAGGAAGCTTGGCGTCGTCATGTTGGCGGACGCCTCCGACGTCGTCACCGCGGGCGCCGCGGGCGACTCGACCCACCTGTTGCGCGCCATCCTGGAGCACGGCGCGCCCCTCGTCACGTACGCCGCTGTCCGAGACCCCGACGCCATCCAAGAGCTATGGACGGTCCCCCTTGGCAAGACGGTCACCACCAGCGTGGGAGGCAAGCTCGACCCCGCGTCGTCGTCCCCCCTGCCGATCACCGCGGTCGTGCTCTCGAAGCACGAAATACGCGGCTTTCTGCGCA
>CAYLJT010000522.1:0-6409 GCA_964383995.1 uncultured Polyangiaceae bacterium | reverse complement strand
TGGGCGGCATGGGTGGAATGGGCGGCATGGGCGGCATGGGCGACTTCGATATGTGAGCCCAGGCCGTGCCCTGCCCCGGGCATCGCCAACATGAAGCGGCGTCGACCCCAGCGGTCGGCGCCGCTTTCTTTTCAATACCGTCAGCTCTTTGACCCATCGTTCACGGGGGCGTTAGACTCGACGTCGATGTGGTCCAACGCTGACGCGATCGTCCCGCGATTTTCCACCGGAGAAACCTGAACGGTGGAGCTTCGCGTCCTCGGTTGTCATGGCGGCGAGACCCCGCGTCACAAGACGAGCGCGTTTGTCGTCAACGATCGCCTGGCGATCGACGCGGGAGCGTTGACGAGCACGTTGGAGCTCCCTGAGCAGCAAAGGCTCGAAGCGTGCCTCGTCAGCCACGCGCACCTCGATCACGTGCGCGACCTCGCGACCATCGCCGACAACCGCTGCCAGCTGGGCGCGCCACCGCTCATCGTCGCCGGCACGGCCGCGACCTTGCGAGCCCTGCGCGAGCACTTCTTCAACAACGCGGTTTGGCCCGATTTTTCGACCATTCCTAGCGTCGAGCAGCCCACGGTCTCGTACGTCGAGCTCGAGCCCGAACGGCCTGTCTCCATCGCGGGCCACGACGTGACGGCGGTCCTCGTCAATCACACGATCGAGTCCGCCGGCTTCATCATTCGCGGCCCGTCAGGCTCCGTCGCGTACAGCGGCGACACTGGGCCGACCGATCGCCTCTGGCAGCTCCTGGCCGAAGAGGCCGATCTGCGCGCCCTGTTGATGGAGGTGAGCTTTCCCAATCGCGAAGGCGGCCTCGCCGCGGTGTCCGGCCACCACACGCCGGAGAGCCTCGCCCGCGATCTCGCAAAGCTTGGAGCTCAAAAGGATTTGCCCACGCTCCTTTACCACATCAAGCCGGCGTTCCAACGCGAGGTCGAGCGCGAGTGCGCGCACCTGAAGGGGCTCTCGCTCGACGTCCTGTCGCTCGGCGACACCTTCGTTTTGTAGGCTTCTCGCGCCCGCAAAGGGCAGCGCTCAGGGCTTCGATTCGCGGGCTTCGCGCAGCGCTTCTTCGGTCATCACGTCGAGAAACGGACGTGTCGAATCGTCGTCGGGAGCGTCGTCGAGCTCGACCCGCGCGAGCACGACGGTGATGTTGTCGTTGCCGCCCGCTTCGTTTGCTTGCTCCACGAGCCGCGAGCACGCTTCTTCGAGCACCGGGTATTGCTGCACGAAACGCAGCAGCTCCTCGTCGCTCAACATGCCCGAGAGGCCGTCGGAGCAAAGCAGATAGACGTCGCCCACCTTGGTCTCGTCGGTGAGCAAATCGACGAGCACGTCCTCGCGGATCCCCAGCGCGCGCGTGATCACGTTGGGCGGAATTTGCTTCAGCTCCTCTTCGGTCATCCAGGGCGCCATGTAGGCTGCATCGCTGATCAGGGAGTGGTCGCGGGTAAGCTGAAGGATTTCCCCGCCGCGAATGCGGTAGCAACGGCTGTCCCCCACGTGGCCGACGGTGACCTTCGACGCGTCCTCGTTGAACATCGCCGAGACGATCGTCGTGCCCATGCCGAAGTAGTCCATGGCGCGCAGCGATCGGTCGAAGATGCGACGGTTCGCGAGGCGCAGGCCCGTTTGAATGTAGTTTTCCTCGTCGCTCAGGGTGGCCTCGACGGGGAAAGGCCACGTGCCGTCTTTACCGACGGTGACGGAGAAGAAATCGGACAACGTCGATACGGCGAGCTCGCTCGCGACATTGCCCGATCGATGTCCCCCCATGCCGTCTGCCACCGCGACGACGCGGAAAGCAGGCAGCACAAGAAGATTGTCCTCGTTGTGCTCCCTGAGCAGTCCGACATCGGTCTGCCCGGCGAACCGGGTTCGCATAGGCGACAGAATAAACGCGGATCCGCCGCCGGGTACAACTTGCGGGTGCCGATTCCTCACCTTTCCGACTTGCCCAACGCAGCGGCCCCTTCCCCGAGGCCCCCGGGCCTCCTACGCTCGCCCGCGAAAAACTCGCGCAACGAGGTGCACGATGCTCAAGGCCGGCGACAAAGCTCCCGCGTTCTCCCTCCCAAGCGACGATGGAAAAGCGGTTTCTTCGAAGGATTTGAAGGGCAAGACCTTCGTCATCTACTTCTACCCCAAGGACTCGACCCCCGGCTGTACCCGCGAGGCCATCGCGTTTACCGAGCAAAAGGCCGCTTTCGACGCCCTTGGCGTGACGGTGCTCGGGGTGTCCAAAGACTCCTCCGCGAGCCACAACAACTTCCGCGAAAAGTTCTCGCTCCGAATCCCCTTGCTTTCGGACGCCGATCTGGCCGTGCACAAGGCCTTCGGCGCCTTTGGCGAGAAGGTTATGTACGGCAAGAAGGTGACCGGCGTCATCCGCTCGACGTTCATCGTCGACGGCAGCGGAACGGTCACGAAGGTGTTCCCCTCTGTGAAGGTCGACGGCCACGCCGAGAAGGTCCTCGAGGCGCTGCGCGCTAGCGGGCCCAAGCAGCCCACCGCCAGCCAAGCGCCAACGAAGCAGGCTCCGGCCAAGAAGGCGCCCTCCAAGGCATCCGCCAAGAAAGCGCCTGCGAAGAAAGCGCCTGCGAAGAAAGCGCCCGCAAAGAAGGCACCCGCGAAGAAGGCTGCCCCGGGCAAGGCCGCCGCGAAAAAGGCACCCGCGAAGAAGGCTGCCCCGGGCAAGGCCGCCGCGAAATAGTCACGCCCACGTCTCGCCGAGGTCCACCCCGAGCGCGGACGCCAGGGCCTCGGCGGCGCGAACGCCGTTCGCTTGAGCCTCCTCGAACAAGGCGATGCCGCTGTGATCCACGTGGGCCCACGCCACGCGGTCCCCCAGCCGCCGCTGCGACGCGAACGGCGTGGGCCCCAAAAATCCAGGGCGCGGGCGGGGCATGGCGTGGCCCCAGACCATGACGTCCAGGCGATGGGTCACCTCGGAGAGCTCGGGATGCGCGGGGGCAAGGTCGTGGAACACCTCGCGCGCCCAGTCGGCCCAGGAAGCTTCCACCATGCGGGTCCGACTTGCGGCCACGTCGGCATCACCAAAAGCGCGGAAATACGTGAGTATTGTCTCGTTCTCGGGGCGCGTTCGTTGGTGCCCCGCGTCGACGTAGCCAAGGCCTTGCCCGTCGTACAGCACGGTGTCCCAGGCTCGATCGAGCCCCGCGTCCCAGGTCACGTGCAGGTTCGCGACGACCCACGGCGAGGCAGCGCGATTCGGCAAGCTCGCGGCTGGGAAAAGTCGGCGCGCCACGAAGGCCGGACAAGCCACGACAACCGCCCGCGCCGAGACACGCCGCAGCGATTGGCTCGCAAGATCGAGGTAGGTGACGCCCACGCGCGTCGCGTCCTCCTCCACCGCCACGACGAGCGCGCCGGTCCGCAGCTCGGCCTGCGTCGCCGCGAACATGCCTTGAACAAGGCGACCATTGCCCTCTGGCCAAACAAGGTATCTCGACCCTTTGAGCTGCTCGGACTCCGTGGTGCGCGACGCGAAGTAATGTAGACCCGCCCAGGCCGAGACATCAGAGGGCTCAGCACCGTAGTCGTCGAGCGTCGCGTAACGCACGTACCACCGCAAAAATTCGGTAAAGAAGCCGTTTTCGCGCAACCACTCGGCCATCGACAGTCGGTCGAGGGCCAGAAGCTCGGGGTCCGTCGACGACGCCTCGATAGGCAGTCGAAATGCCAATTGACCATCACGACCACGCTTTTGTGACAGCCCTCTTTCGATGTCGGCAAAGCGCTTGAGCTCGTCGCGTTCGGCCGCGTTCAAGGCGTCAAAGGGCACGAGGCCAGGCCAGAACTGGCCCCCATAATAAAGGCGCTCGGCGGGCGCATGACACAAGAGACGCGGGTCGAAGATGGGCCTCTGCGCGGCGTCCGTGCCCGTTACGACGCCCATTTCGCGCAGCAAGCGGTAGGCGGCGCGGGCCTCGGGGTTGGGAGCGGGTAGGTAGTGCGCGCCCCATGGATAGGCCACCACGCCGTCGGTTCCCCAGCCGCTCGTGCCTCCGAGGCGGGGCTCGAGCTCCAATATCAACGTTTTTTGGAGCCCAGCGGGGGCGAGGCGCCAGGCGGCGCTGACCCCCGAGGCGCCCCCACCGATAATCACCACGTCTGCCGTCTCCGTGACTGGGGGACCTTTCGGCCACAGCTTGTCCCGAAGCAGGTGCCCCGGCCCGTGGGATGCGCCGACGATGGTGCCTGCGCGCGCAACGGGGTCCGGCGTGAGGGTCGAGCTCAGCCAACCGCTAGCCACGGAACCGAGGAAGACGCGGCGGTTCAAGCGCCCTTCGTATACGCAATGCCCGGCGCGAGCGAAAGCAACGAGCCTTGGGACTCAAAAGCGAAGACACGGCGTTCGCCTTTGGTATCGCGCCTTTCCGGCCTTCCACACCGATGTAGACCATGCACCGAAGCGAAGCTACCGAACGAAGACAGGGGACGTTCCTTGGTGTAGCTTCTATGCAGACGTTCCCCGTCTAGTCGCCGCGCACGATGACGCCTCCGTCGATCAACAGCAGCCGAGCGCACGCTCGTTACGGTGCCCTATCACGGCTGCTGGGGGAGCTTTCCGTCGTAAATACCGAGGCCGAGCTCGTGCAGCACGTGGTCGAGGGATTGCGTCAGATTTACGAGCCGACGCAGCGCGTGGGCTTTTATCGCGCCGATCAGCCCCACGGCGACATCGGTCCGCTGGGCGAGCAGCCGGGCGCGCGCGAGCTTTTGGCGGCCCTCCACGAGGCCCTGCCGCAGGCCAAGCGGGGTCGGCCATCCATGGTTTATCTCGCGGCCACCAACGTGTTTTTTACGCCCGAGGGCGCCATTGTCTCGGCCCCGCTGATCGACGGGACCACCCTTTTGGGCCTGCTCGTCGTCGAGCGCCCCGCCAGCGCGCCCGATTTCGGCATCGAAGATCTGGACTGGCTGACGAACATCGCGGCCCAGTGTTGTGCGGTCGTCGCGCGCCTCCGGCGCCGCCACATGAGCCGCGATCTCGACCTCGCGCGGAGCATTCAACGCCGGTTCCTACAGCTCCCCACGCACCTGAACGGTCTGCGTATCGACGCTCAATACAAGCCGGCGTCCAACGTGGGCGGAGACTTCTACGACATCGTCCCCACAGAAGACGGGCAAGTGCTCACGGTGATCGGCGATGTCTCCGGGCGGGGCATGAGCGCGGCCCTGTACATGGCGCGCATCAACATGGAATTTCGGCGTCTCGCGAAGGAGTCGCCGCCGCCGAGGGCGCTGCTCGCCGAGATGAATCGAACGGTGTTCGAAGACTCCACCGACGACATGTTCATCACGGCGGCCTGTCTCAAGCTCGATCCCGCGGCACACCGGCTCGTCGTCGCCAACGCGGGGCACGTGCTGCCCGTCGTTCGGCGCGCCTCCGGCAGCGTGATGACCTTGGGCGGCGCGTCGGGCCTTCCGCTCGGAATGATGCCCAACGAGACCTACGTCGACCAAACCTTCGACCTCGATCCGGGCGACATCGTCCTCTTGATGACCGACGGCGTCGTCGAAGCATTGGAGGGCGATTTGCTGGACATGCGCGCCCTCATCGACATCGTGAGCGGCGCGCCCCACGACGCCGCCAAGATCAACGAGCGCATCTTGCGGGCCGTCGAAAAAGAAAAGGGCTGGCCGTTCGGAGACGACATCGCCCTTTTGACGCTGGAAGTGGTGGGGGATCAAAGTCGCCCGTCGGCCTCCCGACGGGCGTCCTGAGGCAGCGCCGCGGGGGCGCGAGCAATTAGTTGGTGGTCAAAGCATCTGTCTCGTGCTTGATTTCACCCTTCCACGTCTCCGCGTCGCGGTTCGAGCGGCCCGCGCGATCGGCACGTGCGGCCTTTTGTCGCCCCACCAAATCGGCGTGCGTCGTGAAGTACGGGAGGCTCTTGCCGACCAGCTCGCTGACGCTACCGAGGCCGTGATCCGTGAGGATCTTCGATAGATCGGCGTTCAGCTCGGAGATGATTTCGTAGCCGCGCAACATGGCGCCCGTGCACACCTGCACGGTGTGTGAGCCGAGCGCGATGAACTGCGCCGCGTCCGCGCCGGTCTCGATACCGCCCATGCCGGAGACGGGAACACCCGGAAACGCGCGCGCGATTTCCATCACTTGGCGCAGCGCAATGGGTCGAACGGCCTGCCCCGAATAGCCGCCAGCGACCGCATACCCTTCGACGGTGGGCTTGGGACGAAGCGTGGCGAGATCGACGCCGATCACCGACAAGATGGTGTTGATGGCGCTAATACCGTCGACACCGCCGCGAATCGCGGCCCCCGCTGGCGCCGTCACATCACCGACGTTGGGCGTCATTTTCGCCCAGACCGGGATCTTGGCGACCTCTTTGACCCAGCCCGTGACCTCCTCGAC
>CAYLJT010000521.1:0-6429 GCA_964383995.1 uncultured Polyangiaceae bacterium | reverse complement strand
CATGACCTTGGGCGACCGTATGGCCGTGCTTTCCAAGGGGAAGTTGAAGCAAGTGGGGGCCCCGCGCGAGGTGTACGAGCGGCCCGCCACGGTCTTCGTCGCGACCTTCGTGGGCAGTCCAGCCATGACGCTCGTCGAGCTCGAGGTGGCAAGCGGGCGCGGCCAGGCCAAGGGCCTCGATTTCGCGCTGCCGGAGGGCCTGCAAGGTCACCCGCGGCTGACGCTCGGCCTGCGCCCCGAGCACCTGGCCATCGCCGCGAAAGACACAAAAAAGCCCACGACGAGCGGCGAAATTCGCCTGATCGAGCCCCTCGGCGCCGAGACCTTGGTGCACGTGGAGGCCTCCGGGATTCGCCTCGTGCTGCGCGAGCACGGCTTTTTCGAAGGCCGGTTGGGGGACAAGCTCGACATCGCGCTCGACGTCGACCGGGCCCACTGGTTCGACAGCAAGACGGGTTTGCGCGTCGAGGCCAGGCCGTGAGCCAAAGGCGCTTTACGCGACGAGATGCCCTGTTGGCCCTGGGCGGCGCGGCCGCCACGCTGGGCCTCGGTTGCGAGCCAAGCCAAGCCCCTCCGGGCCGCAACGTAGGGCGCCTGTGGTTCGCCTACGGCGGCAAGAACCGCGAAGTGTTGCTGTCGCTCGTCGAGCGCTTCAACCAAGAGAGTCCGAAGCACTGGATCCACGCGGTCTATCAAGGCGACTACTTCGAGTCCCTAGCCAAGCTGCGCACGGCCTTGGCGGCCAAGGCGGCGCCCGCGCTCACCCACGTGGTCGTCGAGGTGCTGCCTTATTTGGCCGAGGCGGGCGTGCTCGAAGATCTGCGCGCGTTTGGCGCCGTCGACACGGCCGATCTGGTCAGCGGGTTGGCTCAGGAGGGTGCTTATTGGGGTGGCGGCGCGAGGCCCCTCTACGGCTTGCCCTTCAATCGCTCGACGCCGATTGCCTATTTGAATGGCAACCTCCTCGCGAAGCTAGGTTTGGCTCCCCCCACGACGTGGGACGAGCTGCGCGCCTTCGCCAAGGCCGCCACTGTCCGAGACAACACAGGCAGCATCACGCAATACGGCTTTTCCTGCCCCATCGACTGGTGGTTTTGGGTGGCCCTCGTGGGGCAAGCGGGCGGGGAGGTGGTGTCCGCCGATGGCAAGGCTACCTTGGGCGGCGACGCGGGGATTCAGGCCCTGCGCTTTTGGCAGACGCTCGTCCACGAAGACAAAACCATGCGGCCGCCGCCGGGCCGGGACTACAACGCATGGCAGGTGACCAACACCGATTTTCTGGCGGGCCGCGCGGCGATGATTTGGACGTCGACCGCGTTCCTCCGCTACCTGGAAGACAACGCCAAGTTCCCGGTGGTCGCGGCGCCCCTACCCGCCAAGGTCCAGAGCAGCGTGCCCACGGGAGGGACGTTGTTCGTGATGCCCAAGGGCGCCCCGCGCCAAGAGCAGGAGGCCGCGTTCGCCTTCGTCACGTGGATGATGCGCCCCGAGCAGTCCAATGCCTGGGCGACCAAGACAGGCTATTTGCCGACCTCCAAGGCGGGCCTGGCGACGCTGACCGAGACTGGCTATTACGACAAGCACCCGAATGACCATGTGGCCGTGGCGCAGCTCAACTGCGTGAGCCCGTGGCCCTGGGCGACCGAGCTATTTCGCATTCAGCGCGAGGCCGTTCAACCGCGCTTGGAAGAGGCGGTGTTAGCGCAAAAAGACCCTGGAGCGACGCTCGAAGAAGCCCGTCGCGCCGCAACCGACTCGTAGGAAAGGAGCCATCCATGCAGCGAATCTCGTTGGTCCTGTGCCTGTCTCTGGGCATCTTTGGTTGTGATGCCTTGGGCGGAAAGTCCTCCGAAGGCGACGGCAAAGCCACGGCCGAGGCGCCCGCCACCACGGCGTCGGCGGCCGGTGGCAAGGCCGGAGGCGCGCCCCCGCCGGCCAAGCTCAACAGCAACGGGGTGCCGATGATCACGGCTGAAAAGTCCACTCCACCCACGCTCGACGAGTGGAAGTCCGCCCCCGAGGTCAACACGCAAGGCCAGGGCTCGCGCCCGGCGGACTGCTACATGAAGGTGCTCCGCGAGTGGCTCAAGGTCAATTGCACGGGAGACATCAAGGGCATCACCGACATGGATGGCTTTGGCGTCAAAGGCTCGGACTATTACGAGTACCTCGTGCCTGGCAAGGTGGCTGATTACATTGTGAGGCTGCGCAAGGGCTCGTCGCTCAAGCTGAAGATCCTGCGTGCCGATCAGGACGCCGCGCTGTTCGTCAGTTGGCCGCCGTCGGCCGAGCAGCCGCTGCACGTGGCGCTTGGGATTGGACGGCGGTAGTTTCCGCGAAGCCCGAGCGATGCCCCGGCAGGCGACTCTTCACGCTGCTCACATCGCTATCGCAGGTTCACGGCATGGTGTTCTTGCTCCCGCCGCCTGAGAGGCCGTCATAGGCGGGTCGGCGGGACCTTTCGGCCAGTGTCGCCCGCACTCGTCCCTTCTTCGCCACCCATCGCCAACTCGGGTCCTTTGTCGGGACCCATATTGATGGCGAGATGGTAAACGGAGACCGGCAATGGATGTCGATCACCATAAACGACCTTTCCGATCTCGATATTTCTCCCCTGACCGGGTCTTCGGCGCTCTTCGATACTAATTGGTGCCAGCTGGCCTACTTTAATTGTCCGAACGTAGTCCCAGTACGCCCCCCAAAAATCTACCCATTCGGTGCCGATGTAGTAGACAACAATGTAGACCAGACGGAGTCCCAGCGGATTATAGCTGTCCATTGCCTTCTTGACATGTAAGTCAATGTTCCGCTTTGCGACGGAATTCAAACGTAGCGCTTCAAAAAGCGCAAAGGGACTACTGTTGTCTTTGGCGATCCAATCGCGCTGGCCAGCCTCTTTTCCGGATTCGGAACGACCGCCTCTGGATTGCTCTTGGAAAGTCCAGCCCAAATGTGTGCCGCTCATCGTCAAGAACGAGACCATTAGGTCATTGAAGTCATTTTCCCGCATCTTGGTCCGCAACGCGACCCGATTCAACAGCTCGGCTGCGGCGTCGGTGAGGCGGTCCGTCAAGAATTCACCGAGCGCTTCGCCCGGGGTGCTTCCGACCACGCGAACCGCGTCGTATGCGCTGTCCTGTCGCAAGCGCTGATAATTTGCACGCTGAGCGTCGATACCGTCGTCCGGCGTCGGGGACATTGGCGGGGCGCCGTTGACAACTCCCTGTCCCGACTTGGCACGTTGGACAAGTTCCGAGAATCGGGGGTCAACGTCGCCTTCCCTGTCAATTTGGTATGGCTTCGCGTCATTCAGGATTTGGCAGACTCTGTCGCGAAGATTCCGTTGCTCCGCGTTTGCGACGGCAAGCGTGACGAACTCGATGTGAGCGCGCTGGTCTGGCTTCAACTGCGCCCACGCAATGTCGAACTCCGCGTATTGCTTGGCACCATCAAGGCACAAAAGGCGGAGATGGGCTACGGTTGTACCCACCGCTTCACGGGCCGCGTCGGAGAAGCTCGGCCAAATCTTGTCCCAGTCACGAAGAGCCTGAACAAAGGCCCGAATCCTTTCGTCGTGGCCTTCCATCTTGCTCGCGATTTGCAGCGTAGCTGAAAAGCGATTGACCGCATCGGCTATCGAACCGGGGTTCCTGCGTAGCAGTTCGTCGAATATCTCGCGCGCCTTTTCAGGCGCGTCTTCGATAAGCAGCAGTGCGCGATAGAAGGCGCGATGATCCTCGGCTTCATCAACGTAGCTGTTGTCGACATAGATTCGCTGGCTGGGTGGGGCAACTATGCTTTCAAGTCCCGCGAGGTCCTTCCTGTGATAGGCAAGACGGATCCGCATGCGGAACGAGAACATGTTCCACGTGCGCCGATACCCCGGCGAAATGACCTTCTCCCCGTACGTCAGAATATCCTCGACGACAACCGCTTGATCGGGAAGAAACGCCGCCATCTCTGCCAGGTGCTGGATCGGAACGATGGACATCTGAGAATCAAGAAATGAGCTCAGGTCCAGATCTTTCATGTGGGAGAGAGCCAATTGTTTGGCTTTGAGGGGCTGAGCGCCCTTAAGCACCGCCATGATTACTTGCGGGTTTTTGGCCTGCAAGAGGCTTTCGAACGCGCGGTCACGCGAGTTGTTCGAGAAGCGATTGAATGTCTTGATTATCAGATCCAGCAGCGAATCCCGGGCAGGTGCTGCGTTCTCCGCATCGAATGCAAACAGCGATTTTTCTTGCACCTTCTCGCGTTCGCAGCAGGTCGATGCTTGAACAATCAATTCCATCCGCTCCTCCAGCTCCGGAAGCAAGCTAAGGCGCTCTTCTCGACTCATCTCGAGGTCCATCGCGAAGTCGGGCCGAAGCACTTGTTCATGCAGACCAGCAAGTAGGCGAAGATGTAGGCGCGTCTTTCGGAGCCAGCTGTCGGACAGCTGACGCCTGGCGCTTTCCTTGTCGTCGACCGACGAACTCTGTAGCCTAGTTTGAACCGCGTAGTGAGCGCCGGCAAAGTCGATTCCCTCCGGTCGAATGAGCCTCTCAATCTCCTTCCGCCTGTGCAGGAAGACTGCCAAGTCGTACCACGGCAGCGCGAGGGTTTCGGTGGCGTCGTCCAGCCACCAAACCATGGCCTGCCCGCCCGCTTCCTCGTCTTTGCGTAGGGCGCTAGTATAGAGGTTGATGACCTCGTCGGCGATCGGGGCGGGGTCCAGCTCCGCGGGCCTGTTGGCAAGCATGCTAGTTCGGAGCAGCCAAAGGAGAACGCGCATGGCCGAGACGGGTACTGGTGCACGCGGCAAGCTACGAGTATCGTGTCGTGCACCCCGCACGATGGATTCAAGAAGCTCTGAAAGCAATTCAAAGAGGAGGATCTCACGAGTACGGTAGAGCTGGCTCAGGAGCGCGTCAAAGCGTGCCTCGGCAGCTCTTTGTTGCTGTTCGTTGCCCTGCCTGCTCTTCCATTCAAAGGCGTACCGCGCCGCGTCGAGAAGCGCCTCTGACAACGCAGCAGCGACCGTCCTCGGTCGTTGTTGAACTTCCGCCTGCAGCGCGCCAACGAACACGAGAAGTGCTTCGTCCCACAATTTCGCCTTTCTTAAGCCCTCCATCTGGGGTTGCCATCTGGCGGTCAACAGGGACTCATCTTCGGCTACGTTTAGGCGAGATAGGATATCCATCGCGATGGACGCCGTCTCAGCATTGGCCAGTAAACCCGCAATGGTCTCGGGTTTCCCCGCCGCGTACAGCCTTGCGACGACGTACATTAAGTACGGCCGTTTCCAGGCTCCTTGCAGGAGGTCGACCGCGTGAGGCGCCCAAACGTCGTCATCATTGGAGAAGACGAGCCAGATGAGGCCGTCGAGCTCCTCTCGGCACGAGTGCCGGACCTGCTCGAAGCGTTTGTCGGCCCACCAGCGGTACAGGCCATGCAAATTCTCCCGGCCCTCGGGTAGCGCCGGAGGCCGCAGCGGCTGGGGTGGATCAAAGCCGTGGTAGTCCCATCGAAGCCGCACGAGCTCCTCGTCTCTGCCAAGAATATCGGGTTCCGCCAATATCTTCCGCAGAGCGGCCCCGATGAGGCGCTTTCTGTAATTTTCGGTTTGCGTCCTAGATTGTCGGATCCAGTGCGTGGCCTCTGTCCAGTAGGGGACGGCGAGGGCCACTTGCAACCACAGCCCCAAGCTCTCGTCGTCAGACTCAATCGGGCGCCCGCGAACGAGGTCTTCCCAGAGCAGACCAAGGACGCGGGCCCTCAGCGCTGTCGTCCAGAAGGGCGCCTGGTGGTTGTTGATTAGGATATCGTAGCCATCGAGATTCTCGACTTTGGCGGGCGTGATCACGCCTTGCTGGCAAAGGCCTTCCAGGGCAGGCGTTCTGGGGTGCGCCTGCGCATGTAAGCCGTGAATCCGTGTAGCCGCCTCCTTTCCTACCCATGCGGGAGCATTCTTCTCTTGCCACAGCCGATAAAGCTGTTCCAACGCGTCCGCGTCATCGACTTGGAGCTTTCCGGCATTCTTTTTGTTCGACACGGCGGACCGAACCCGCTCAGGAATTTGCAGCCTTCCGAGAACAAATCTCACCAAACCTCGCTCCGCGAGAGAGTCGAGGGATACTCTGGAATTAGCATCCTTCAGTGCCTTCTCGGCTCGCCCGCGGTCGAGTGGCGCGGTGCGCGCAGATGGTTCGCGCAGCAATCTGACCAGAAAGGAGGACGCCGCCCAGTCATTATCTTCAGCGGCGACGTGCACAGTGCGCTCCTCCTCATTGGGGGGGAGCGATCGTCGGAGGCGGAGCGCTAGCGACCTGACGTGAGCGTCGATTGGGAACGGAACCGCGATGCCAATTTTCACGAGCAAGGGACCACCAAACCCGGTTTTTTGCATAGGAAGGGACCACCCTTTTTTTCCAGAGGAAGGGACCACCC
>CAYLJT010000520.1:0-6436 GCA_964383995.1 uncultured Polyangiaceae bacterium | reverse complement strand
TCGAACCTCGTCGACAAATTCACGGGGGGAAACGTCTTCATCTCCGAGATCTTCTTCGTGCGCACCCAGCCCGTGCGCAGCATCCCGTTCGGTGGCCCCCTCGAGTCGATGGAAGATCCCATCCTGTTCGAGTTCGTCGTGCCGCGAATCTTCGGTGAGTTTTCGCTGGTCGTGACCGACCCCATTCGCTTCATCGTGGGCTACCACGGCCAGGCCGCAGGCCCCGGCGACAACGACACGGTGCTCGGCTGGGTCAAGGGTTTGTTCTTCATGTCCGTGAAGACCACCATCGGTCAGCTCTGCGCCCAGCAAGGCAAGAGCCTGTTGAACCTTGGCGGCATGACGATGGACATCGCCAACCGCATTCAGCAAAGCGCCCCAAACCTCGACGATATCGGCGTCAAGATTCTGCAGATTGGCAACTTCAACATCAACTTCAGCGCCGAAGATCAGGCCCTTTTGCGCGAGGCCAACAAGGTGCGCGGCGAGGCCCGCCGCGGTGTGGCCATTGCGGGTGACAAGGCCGCTGCCAAGCAGGTCGAGCTTGATCAACGTTTCCAGAATGACGCGCGCTACGTCCAGCAGCTCGCCGGAAATTGGAACAACTACGCCGCGGGGAGCGCCATGATGGGCGCAGGCGAGGGCATGGCGAAGGGTGGCCCGGGCTCCGGAGTCGCGGCTATGGGCGTGGGCATGGGCGCCGGTATGGGCATGGCCAACATGATGTATGCCCAGCAGCCGCAGTTTGGCGGGCCCGGTGGTGCGCCTCCGCAGTTTGGTGGCGGTGCGCAAGGCCCGGCGATGGCCAAAATCGCCTGTCCCAAGTGCGCGGCTCAGGTCCCCCCCGGGAAATTCTGCGCCGAGTGCGGCGGGCCCCTGGCCATGCCGCAGAAGAAGTTTTGCACGAGCTGCGGCGGCGAGGTCGGCCCCGCCGCCAAGTTCTGTCCCGGCTGCGGCACCCCCGCCAATCCCGCGACCTGAGCAAGACGGCCGCTCGCCGCGGCTGTAAAGTCTCCCCATGCCCGAAACGCTACGGATGGACCTGCGTGGCCATCCCGCGCCTACGCCCGACGACGGTGAGGCCACCAAGGTCTCGATCGACGCAGCCAAGCTTCGGCCCCCGCGGGCCCGTCGCTGTCCCGTATGCGACAAGGCATTCTCCGGCGAATCGCGGTTTTGCCCGTTCGACGGCGACCCGCTGATCGACGCGCCGGATTGGAATCCCAGCGCCGACGCGCTGCTCGGGCAGGTGGTTGACGGTCGATATCGGGTTGAGCGCGTGGTGGGTGAGGGCGGCATGGGGACCGTCTACGAGGTGCGCCATCTGACCCTCGGGCGTCCCTTCGCGATGAAGATATTGAAGCGCGAGGTCCTGGAGGACGACGACCTCATCGAGCGCTTCATCCGCGAGGCCAAGGCCGCCGCGAGCATCGGGCATCCCAACATCGTGGCGGTCAACGACTTCGGCGAGCTGACCGCCGAGCAAGGGCCGACGCTTCGTCATCGGCGGGTGCCGTACTTCGTGATGGAGATGCTGGTCGGCGCGACCCTCGCCGAGACGTTGAAGGCCCACCGCGCGATGCCGGCCAAGCGCGTCGCGCGCATCTTTGCGCAGTGCGCTTCGGCCCTCGCAGCCACCCATGCTGCGGGCGTGCTGCATCGCGATCTGAAGCCCGACAACGTGTTCCTGGTGCAGGCGTCATCGGGCGATTTCGTCAAGGTGCTCGACTTTGGGGTGGCCAAGATCGCCGGCGCAGGACGCCTCACCCAGGTTGGGCGCGTCTTCGGAACACCGCACTACATGAGCCCGGAGCAGGCTCGGGGCGAGGCGGTCGACGAGCGTGCCGATATCTACGCGCTCGGCGTCATGATGTACGAATGCGCGACGGGCCGCGTGCCGTTCGAGGCCGAAACGTACATGGGCGTGCTCACGCAGCACATGTTCGCCGAGCCCGATCCCATCGAGCATGTCGCGCCCCGGGACGCTCCGGTCGGCGCCTTGGGGCCCATCGTCATGCGGTGCCTCGAAAAAGAGGTCGAACGGCGGTTTTCTTCGATGGTCGAGCTGGGCGAGGCGCTCGAGGCGGTCCTCCGTCAAGACCCCGACGGCGACGTCACGCTGGCCCCGCGCGGCCCGAGCGCGTCCGGCCGAGGCCCGCGCAACGCGCCCGCTCTGCACTTGCGCGACGCCGTGACGCTGCCTGGCGAGGCGCCTATCGAGGTCGATGTCAAGACCCTTCCGCGAAGCAGCGGTCTGTTCGCCGTGGGCGCGGTGGTCGCCCTGCTGGGCGCGTCACTCATCGCGGCTTGGCTCATGTTGACGGCCCACCAGGAGTCCCCGCCTCTGCTCGCGGCGTCCGCGGCTTCGGCGGCGGCTGCGTCTTCGGGTCCCTCCAACGAGCCGCCCCCGGCGCTATCGGCCGAGCCCCCCGCGCCCGAACCGTCCAGCGTCGCGGCCCCCGCGGCGTCGCTTCCCCCCGAGCTACCGGCCGCGCTCCAACCCCCCGCGCGCCCCAAGCCCCGTGCGCCGGTGGCTCAGCCAGCCCCGACGCCGACCCCGGAGACGCCCCGCACGGGGGAGGTCGTGGACCCATGGAAATGAGCCGTACAATCCGCAGTTTGGGGAAACTTGACACATCCCCGCGGCGGTCCCCATGCTGCCCGGAGCGGGAAACGACCTAAGGTGGCCAAGCAACAGCTCCTCCTCGTCGACGCGGACCCCCGGAGCGTTCGTGTTCTCGAGGTTAGCCTCAAGAAAGCCGGATACATCGTCACGACGGCGACGGACGGCCGGGACGCGATCGCGAAGGTCGAGCTATCGACGCCCGACCTCGTGCTGACCGACACCCGTCTGCCCAACGTCGATGGCTACGCCCTGGTTCGCAAGCTCAAGGAACGCCCCGAATGGGCGAGCATCCCCGTTGTCTTTCTTACCAGCCAGAAGTCCATCGAAGACAAGATTCGCGGCCTGGAGCTCGGTGTCGAAGACTACCTCACCAAGCCCATCTTCGTTCGCGAGCTGATTGCCCGCGTCAACCTCCTGCTCGCGCGGCGCACCCAGGAGGGCATTGCTACCCAAAAACCCTCACCCAATTCGCGCACGCGCTTCTCGGGCTCCCTGGTCGACATGGGCGTCATCGACCTCTTGCAGACCTTCGAGGTGAGCCGAAAGAGCGGAATTGTTCACCTTTTGACCGACGCCAGCGAGGCCCACATCTACTTCCGCGATGGCAAGGTCGTGGACGCCTCCCTCGGACGGCTGGCCGGGGAGGAGGCCGTGTACCGCGCGCTCGTTTGGAGCGAGGGAAGCTTCGAGGTCGAGTTTTGCAAGGTCGACGTTGCGGACGTCATCGAGACCAGCACCCAGGGCTTGCTCATGGAGGGCATGCGGCGACTCGACGAATGGGGGCGCTTGCTCGAAGCCTTGCCCGCCCTGACGTCCGTATTCGAGGTCGACGCCCAGCAGCTCGGCGAGCGGCTTGGCGAAATCCCCGACGAGCTCAACGGTATTTTGCGCCTGTTCGATAGCAAGCGCACGTTGATGCAGGTGGTCGACGAGTCTCCCTTCGAAGACCTGTCCACCCTGTCCACCATCTCGAAGCTCTATTTCGAGGGTCTGCTCATCGAGGTTCAGGATCCGAGCCTCGAAGTGGTTCCGAGCTTGGAGGGCGACCTCTCCCCCCATTCCATCGGCGTCGTGAAGGACCCTCCGTCGGGCCCGTCCAGTCTCCGAAACGAAGACGCCATCGTCCCCGCGCAGCCCTCCGGAACGCTGGATGTTCGAGCCACCATGAACAGTTTCGCGGGCCTGCCGCCGCTGGCTGCCATCATGCCGCCCGAGGACCGCCCGCGGATCCCGAGCAGCGCCGGACCCGCGTCTCTCGCGTCCCTCGCATCGTCAGCAAAAATACAAAGTGAACACCCGCCGCCGGAACCGTCCGCGCCCAAAGTCAAGGTCAGCGCCGAAGACGACAGCGCGCAGGGTCCGGGAACGTTGCGCGCCGCTCCTCATCCGGCGCCCGTCGAGAAACCCCCGCACCAGAGCGGCGAGCACGCGATTTCGTCGCGTTCCGAAGCGGAGAAAGACCGCGCTGCGGCTTTGTTGGCCGCGAACGATGCGCCAGAGCAAGACGAGCCCCCCGCATCTGCCGCCGACTCGGAGCAAGACGACGAGGCCTCATCGGACGAGGCCCCGAGCGACGTGGGGGCGCGCGACTCGGAGCGCGACGCCGACGACGAGCCCGTCCCCTCCAGCGGCGATGTCCCACGCGGCGTTCCGAGCTCTGAAGGCAACGCGAAGACCCTGCGTATCGTCGCGTTTGTTGTTGGATTTGCGGCGGTTTTGGCGGTGATCATGGCTCTGCGCGGAGGCAGCGAGCCCGCCCCATCGAGCCCCGCCAAGGCGGAAGGGGTGCCCACCCAGGTTGAGCCCGCGCCCACCCAGGTTGAGCCGTCGCCGGCACCCACCCAGGTTGAGCCGTCGCCGGCACCCACCCAGGTTGAGCCTGCCCCCACCCAGGTTGAGCCGTCTGCGACGCCCACCCAGGTTGAGCCCCCGCCACCCGCGGCGGTCACGACCAATTCCGCGGGCGCCGCGGCCCCCGCCCCCGCGTCGACCGGACAAAAGCCAGCCGGCGACACCGAAACTGGGCCCCTCTCCACGCGCATCATGAAGGCGCTCGAGTCGGGCCAAGCGCAAAAGGCCGTCACCCTGGCCACGCAATACACCCAGCAGTCGCCCGGGAGCGCGAGCGCGTGGCACCTTCGTGGGGCTTCCGAGCAGGCGGCTGGACGCGGCGGGCAAGAGTCCTTCCGCAAGTGCGCGGAGCTCGCGAAGCCCGATTCGCCCCTCGCGTCCGAATGCAGGGCGTTGTCGGGCGGAAATTAGCGCCGCGATCCCGTCGAAACGGCCGCCCGCCGTCCGCCTCGGCGGAGCCCAGGGTCAAGCTGAGCTGCTGCCTGGTGGCAGTGCGGCGTACAAAAATGAGCCGAGGAGTTGGCCCAGGGGGGCTCATGGACGGTCAACTTAGCCGTACTTTTTCGAGCTTGGCTTGTGCGCTTCGCACTACGGCTATCCGTCTCGCTTGTCGCTTCGCAAGACCCGCCGGCCCCGGCTCCGCTCCCAACCTGGGTCGGCTGCTCCGCCCCAACCTGGGTCGGCCGTTCAACCTGGGTCGGCCGTTCCGCCCCAACCTGGGTCGGCCGTTCCGCCCCAACCTGGGTCGGCCGTTCCGCCCCAACCTGGGTCGGCCGTTTAACCTGGGTGGGCCGCGCCCCAACCTGAGTCGCGACGCGCTGGGCGGTACCAACCGCAAACGCTTAATGTAAACTCAACAACAAAAACGCCGAGGCAGCCGTCGGGCGCTCGGCGCCACCGCTGGGCGCCCTCACCCAAGCAACCCAAAGGCCGAGACTACCCTATGAAACGCGTCAAGCCGCTCAAGCGCCGACCTCTCTTCATCTGGGTGGTCGGCCTCGGTCTTCTGCTGTCGCCCATCTTTTATTACCTCCAAGAGGGCATCAACGAGCACGCGATGTTGCTCGACCGGATCGACCTCATCGCGCTGAAGATGGGCACAATCAAGCTGATCGGCGTGGTGCTCGCCCCGGTGGTCGGCGCGCTCGTCCTGTCCATGCGACCCATCGGCTGGTTCGCGGTCATGCTCTACGCCGTCTACACCTTGGCGGCCAACGCGGTCTTGTACAGCAAGGGTCAGCTCGAAATGTCGATGCTGCTCCTGTTCAACGCCACGGGGCTCGCCGCGGTCGTGTACTTCGCGCGTCGCGAGATCATGAGCCCCTACTTCAACCCGCGCATCCGCGGTTGGGAGCGGGCCCCCCGCTACCCGTTCACGCTCATCGTGGAGATCCCGGGAAAGAAGGACACCGTCTGCAAGACGTTCGACATCAACATGTCCGGCTGCTTTCTGACCACCGAGAACGAATTTACGGTCGGTGAGAAATTCAGCATGAAGCTGAATGTCGCGGACAAGCCCGTGACCATGTCAGGTCAGGTCATGTGGATTCGCGAGCCCAACCATCCGGTGCCCGGGGTAGGTGTCAAGTTTACGAATTGGTCCTGGGACCTTCGAAGGGCGCTCCGCGGTCTGCGACGAAGTCCGGTGAGCGCGACGTCCAGCAGCGAGTCTGCCAAGAGCACGCCTCCGCCTGCGGCCCCAGCTGCCGACCCTTCGAACGTCGACGCGAGCTGACGGGTAGGTAGGCGCAAGAGACGCGCGGCACGCAGGTCGTGCGGCAGACGCCGCGACGGGATAGGGCAGACATCTGACGGCGTGCGACGTCATGTCACCTTGCCAACGCTCCGTTCATGCTCCTTTTGTTGAGCAAGCCATGAGCACCAACGAAGTTCCCAAGAAGCGGAGCTCGTCCACGCCTGTCCACCCGCCGGTCCGCGTGGATCGGCTGCACTTACGCC
>CAYLJT010000519.1:0-6441 GCA_964383995.1 uncultured Polyangiaceae bacterium | reverse complement strand
GCAGGCCGTCGCCGGCCAGATCGACGGCCGCACCGACCTCTACGCCCTCGGCGTCGTCATGTACGAGTGCGCTACCGGCGTTTTGCCCTTTCGTTCCGAGCAATCGCTGTTCGTGCTGCTCGCCGAGATCGTCTTCGGAAAGCCCGAGCCTCCGACGAGCCTCGTGCCCGAGCTCCCGCGCAGCTTCGAGCGCGTGATTTTGCGGGCGATGGCTAGCAGTCGCGACGACCGCTACCCCGAGATCGAGGCCCTCGCGCGGGCCGTCTTGCCGTTCGCGAGCCCCGCGGTTCAGGCCCTCCACGCGCGCGAGCTGGCGACCGATCCGTTCACCAGCGTCGCCCCCGAACCTCGCAGCTTCCATTCGTCGCCGCCGCTCGAAGAAGAGCGTGCGCCGCCCGTCGCGGTCATTCCCTCGCGCCGACCCACCCGCATCCCCGAGACGCTGCAGGCCTCGCAGCTCCGCGTCATTCCGGGCCTCGAAGACCGCTCCGACGCCGAGCTCGAGGCCTTCCTCTTTGCGGTCACGGCCCACCGCTATCTCCCCCGCACGCGCATCTTCTCGCAGGGCGAAGCCGCCGACGCGTGCTTCGTGGTGCTGAGCGGCGTGTTCGAGGTGGTCAAAGACATCGCGGGCTCGGAGGCCGTGCTCACCGTCCTCGGCCCCGGCGATCTCGTGGGTCAGGTCGCCATGGTCGACGACACTCTGCGCTCCGCGACCGTCGCCGCGCGCACCGAAGGCGTGGCCCTTTGCATCGGGCGCGACGTGTTTCATCGCCTGCTCGGCTCGGGCAGCGCCATCGCCGCGCGCTTGCAAGAGCTGGTGGCGATCTCGGGCATTCGTCAGCTCCGCCGCGCAACACGCCGTTTGTCGGCGCTCATGGAAGAGCGCGCGCGCGCCACGGAAGACGAGGCGGCCGACGTCGAAGCGGCCCAGTCACCGAGCCTCGAACAGCTCCGCGCGGCCGTGGGCGAGTGGTCCGTCAAGCTGACGAGCCGCTGAGCGCGCGACGAAAAAGCCTTATTTCTCCGAGGAAATCACGGTCCGCGTCTCGAACGCCGCGGCCACTTCGTCGAGCGTGAACGGTACCGCGTGGGTCTCGTTCTTTCGCCAGAGCTCGGCTTCATCGCGAAAGTGCGTGCTCTCCGCGTCCCACACGTTGCCGCCGGGGATGGCGTTTTGCACCTGGGGCGCGGCGGGATCGAGCAGCGCGACGAAGCGCTGATTGGGCCCGAAATCGTAGGCAAATTGCGGTGACTTATCGAGGGCGACCGCGTGCGGGTAGTCGCAGGCGTCCACCGAGAAGCCATCGCCCTTGCGTGGAAAGCCCTTCGAAAACAGCGGATCGCCGGCGTCCGGGATGGACAGCGAGCCGTACAGCGGGATGATCGCGGCGAAGCTCACCGTGTGCAGCGCGCCCCAGCGATAGGCCAAAACGTCGTCCCCCACGTTGTCTTTGAGCCACGCCAGAGCATCCACGAACGCGCGCAAGAAACGCTCGTCGCGGGTCTCCACCTCGGGCGTGTCGAGGTTGTCCCAAAGGGCGCTGTCGCCCATGGTTTTGTCGAAGGTGGCGAGGGACATCGGGTCCGCCTCGACGAGGCGCAAGAACGCCTTCGCTTCGCTGTCGCGCGGCAAGCTCCCTACCCCGACGCGAGCCAGCTCGTCGCCGAAGGTGTGGCGCGTCACGCGCACGAGCCAGGTGTTGAAGATCAGCGTCGCCGCCGCGGCGCGGGCCTCTTTTGTCTCGGACGCGAGGGGCTCGTTGGTCTCGAGATCCACGCCGCTCTCGGCCTCGTAGGCGGATTCGTCGCGCCAGGCCGCGAGCAGATCGCGCGCGGCCACGAGCCGCGCCACATCGAACGACGGGTCCGTCACCAAGGCCGAAAGCGCCGGGTAAGTCCCCGGTTTGTTGACCTCGTCTTCGGCGCGCTCCAACGCGTCGATCAGCCGCGTGCCGAGCCTCTTCCCCATGGCGGAGCGCTTGTCGGCCTGAATCGCCGCCATGTCCTCGGGCGTCGCGGGGTGGTCGAGGCCTTCGATGCGCTCGTGGATCCGCGCCTCGCGAAAGCCGATGTCGAACGTGCACGCGGAGAAGAACGGTGTGCCGTCGGCGAGCGTGTCGTTCGTGGGATCGTTGTCGAGGCTCGTGCCCGTCGGGTCGTTGTTGGCGGTCGCGATGTAGCCCGACACAGGGTTTTTCAGCCAAGGCACGCGGTCGTCTTCGAGGAAGCCGGTCCACTCCGCCGAGCCGTCGCCGGGCAGCACGAGGCAGGGCAAATGACCGCGGTACTCCGCGGCGTCCCACGCGGTTGCGCCCGGAGCGCGCGTAGGAACCAGCGCGTGCGAGGTCCACGCGATGTCTCCATTCACGTCGGCGAGCATCCAGTTTTGGGCGCCCACATCGAACGAGCTGAGAGCCGTGCGCGCTTCGTCGACGGTGTGCGCGCGGAGCAAGCCGAGGATCCCGTCCAGATCGTTCGTGAGCTCGTGACCCGTCCAGCGAACGCTCAGCGCGCCGAGCGCGGGATCGGCGGGAATTACCGTGTGATCGGCGGCGATCGTGGGTGCTATCGGGCCGTGGTGCGGCACCACCTGCACCGTGTACGTGACGGGCTCACCGCCCTGCACCTGGATGACCTCGTCGATGGTTTGGAGCTTCACCTCCTTGCCCTCGAACATCACCGCCGTGCCGTCGGGGGTGAGCGTCTCTTCGTACAGGTCGGTGACGTCGTAGCCCGCCACTGTTGCGCCCCACGCCACGTGGCCGTTGTGCCCCAAAATGATGCCCGGAATGCCGGGAAACGCGACGCCCGACACGGCCAGCTCATCGCCGTTCGTGACCTTCAACGACACGGGCCAAAAAATGGAAGGCGCCGTGAGCGACAGATGCGGATCCGAAGCAAGGAGAGCGCGGCCGCTCTCCGTGCGCGATGGAGCGAGGGCCCAGTTGTTCGAGCCGAACCCGTCGGGGGCGAGCCACGCGCGCACCTTGTCGAGCGCGCCGAGGTAGCCCCGCGCGCTCTCCGCGAGGGCCCGCTTGTGCGCGAAAAGACCCTTATTTTGAAGATGATTTGCCCTTGGCGGCAGCCGCTTCGCGGCGGGCGAAGGCGCGCCGTTCATGGTCGTTGCGTCTTCGGAGGGCGCAAATCGCAGCAGGTCCTGCTCGATGCCCGCGCGGCTCGCGACGAGCGGATCCGGATCGTAGGCCGAGAAGGTGCTCCTGAGGCTCGAAAGCAGGCCGTCGAAGCGCAGCTCTTCGTCCCCCGAGTAGGACAACAAATATTGCTGCAAACGGGCGATCGCGAGCGTGTCTTCCCCCGTGAATTCGGTGAACGCGTCGCTGTCGATGGCGAAGATCCCGTTCGGCAATGCGAGGGTCTTCGCGCGCAATTGGGCGAACACCTGGCTGATGCCGTCGGCGTAGGCGTCGAGGATGAGCTTCTCCTCCGAGCCCTCGGTCAGCGCGGCGTATTGCGCCTTCGCCACGCGGTGCAGGCCGATGTGGCGGAACGAAATGTCCACATCGATGAGCGACTCGTCGAGCTCGCCCAGAAGCTCCGCCATCCGCCCCTCCGACAAGCGACGAAACACCTCGATTTGCAGGGCGCGGTCGCGCGCGACCAGGTAGCCCTCGGCGCGCATGGCGTCCGTCAACGTGGTGGCGAAGATGTGCGGTCGGCCGAATTTGTCTCGGACAACGTCGACCGGCCCATCGAGGTTATCGAGCACGATGCGCTCGCTCACGGGCATGTCGTCGCGGGCACCGAGGGGACCCAGGACATCGACGTGGGGGACCTCCGTGAGCGCGTAGTCGGAGCAGCCCGCGAGGGGCGCGGCAAGACACCCGAGGAGGGCGCAAATGGACCCGCGAAGAGAGGCACGCAAGAGCATCGCAGCGACCATCGGGCGAGAAGGCGCCGGGGGTCAAGGGAGCCGCAGATCGACGCGAAAAAGCCGAAAATTCGGCCCATCTCCGTGACGAGTGCCAGGGTGGCTCCCATGCGCGTCGCGGAGGCCACGGAATCAACCTTTGTTCGGACCCACGTGGAGGATTGCGAGCCGACCCCGCGTCCCGAGCCGGTCTCGTTGCCTCGCCGGGGCTTCCTTTTCTTGGACGACGACGCGCGAGCCGACGTGCGCGAGGCCCTAGGGGCGGCGCGCTACGTCGTGGCGGCCCTCGGCGCGCCTGCGAAAAACGGCCTCGAAGAAGCCTTCGACGACGCCGTCGAGCACGTGCTCACGATGCGCGGAGCGCTGCCGCCTACCACCGACATCGAAGACTGCATGGCCCTCAAGGTCGACGATCAGCTCGCGCGAACGAAGGCGCTGGGCGCCCGCGGTCTCGCGCTCGTGTTGCCGAAATTGGCCGAAATCGCCGATGAAGACGGCCTTTCCACCAGGGATAGCGAGGCCCTCCGCGCGTGGCTCGACGCGACCCAAAAGGCACCCGTGGTGCTGCTCGCGGATGCCGCCGATCGCAGCACGAAGCTCTTGATGCCCCAAACCTTGGGCGACGTCGTTGACGCGCCGCGCAGCGCAAAACAGCCGATTTCGCCGGTCCTCGTGAAGGTCGCGCCGCCCCCCACGCAGGTCGCTGTCGCAGCGCCGCCCGTGGCTGCAGCGAGAGCCCCCGAGCCCGCGCCCGCGGCGGCAAGCGCCACGAAAGCCCCCGCGGCACGCCGCGATGAGCAGGTGGTGAAGTCCGCCGAATGGCGCGGATTCGCCATGGATCTCGACGCCGCGCGCGGCCCGAAGCCGGTGGCCGCCATCGAGCGCTTGTTCGCGACGCGCTACATGCCCTTGGTAGGCGCGTTGGCCAACGGCGAGGTCGACGGCGCGGTAGCCGCTGTGGTGGACGAGTTTCGCACGAGCTTCGAACGCAGCTACCGCGACGGATACGCGGCGCTGCGCGTCTCGGGCAAGCGCCCTCCGATGGTGCTCGACGCCCCCGACATCGCCGCACGCCTAGCGAGGCAGAACAACGCGAGGGGCGTGAAGCTCGTGCTGATCGACGGCATGCGCTTCGATTTGGGGGAGCGCGTAGCTGCACGGATGGCCAGCTCGCTCTCGGGCAGGGCGGTGTGCATCGAGAAGATGACCTTGTGGGCCGCCTTGCCTGCCGTAACGCGAACGCAGATGGCCCTCTTGGCCCGAGGCGCATCGGGGCTCAGGGAGCCCGGTCCCGAGGAAGGCCCCGACAGCACACCCGACGTAGCAAGGGGCCGCGCGGCGGCCACATTGAGGCGAGAGCGAATTGGCAGTCGCGAGCTGATGAAGCTCGATATCCTGGAGACGAGACTCAAGCTCTCGGGGCCGAGCGCGGACGAGAGACTAGAGGCCTTGTCCGAAGAAGTGACGGACATCGTTCTTCGCTACGAGGCCACCTTACCCACGCGAACGCTGTTGTGCGTGTTCGGCGACCATGGCTTTCGTCTACCCAAGGCACCTGACGGTGTATCGACCGGGCCTGCCACGCAGGGCGGGACGACTCCGGAGGAAGTGCTCGTGCCCATGCATGCGTGGTTGTTGGGCGACGTGCATTGATGGTCGAAAAGCGTCGTCGTCTTTTTTGTGTGACCAAGGATTGAGACGAGGCGTACGCTTTCGATCAGGAGGCTCCTATGCTTCGATCGAAAGTGGGCGCGACCTTGGGTGGGCTTGCGGTTGTGTGTGGGGTGTGGCTGTGGGGGGGCGTCGTGGGCTGCGGCTCGGACGAAACCCTTCCACCCGCATGCTTTCAGGCATCATCTGATGCAGACGTAACGACTGCCCTTAACGCAGGTGAAACGTGCATTCAGCTCGCGTCCGGCAACTACGGTGTCATCGCGTCGCACGGCAACGTGACCATTCAGGGAGCTGGCCCCGACAGCGTGGTCGTCCAGGGTATCACCGTGGATGGGGGCTCGGGGGGAAGTATTTCCAACCTTTCTGTCGGGGCGGATGGGATCCAGGTCAGCTCCGCGCAGGATTTCGACATCAGCACGGTTCGCGTGTCTGGTGGCGAGAACGGCATCGAGATTGTCATGGGCGCTTCGGTCAACCTGGCCGGGGTCACCGTTGAGGACGCGACCGGCATCGGTCTTTTGGCGCTCGACTACGGGAGCGTCACCGTCAAAGAGTCGTTGTTTGTTCGCAATCACGGTGGCGGAGTCGCGGCAGCGTGCGTCACGTGCGCTTCCACTTCGACGTTTAACGTCGACTCCGTGGCTGTGGACGACAACGACTACGTAGGCGTCCTCGTCGCGCGCGTCCCCGCCACGATCTCCAATCTGTCCGTGACAAATACCCACGCACACCAGACCACCCTGGAACAAGGCGGCGGGGTTGCGATTGTCGAAGAAGCCAACGTAACCCTCAAAGCCTCGCAGATCGCTTCGAGCGTAAGCTACGGCATCCTCGTCGATCATGCCACAGCGACGCTGGGGGGAGACACCGACGCC
>CAYLJT010000518.1:0-6449 GCA_964383995.1 uncultured Polyangiaceae bacterium | reverse complement strand
CATCGCGCGCGCCGCCCCGATCGTTGACGACGACCCGCGCGCCTTCCTTCGCGAGGAGCAGGGCTTCGGCCCGACCAATACCCCCGCCCGCTCCGGTGACGATAGCGACCTTGCCGTCCAACAGACCCATGCGCGAAACCTCCGTCGGCGAGCCTTGCACGGCGGCTCGGGCGCGTTGGCTCAAATTTCGTCCGCCCCTCTGCGTGGCCCTGCTACTCACGCCAAACCGCCATGGCGAGCCACTTTTACGTCACGACCCCCATCTACTACATCAACGACGTTCCCCATTTGGGCAGCGCGTACACCACCATCGCGGCTGATACGCTGTGTCGCTACAAGCGCATTCGGGGCTTCAAAGCGCGCTTTCTCACGGGCACCGACGAACATGGCTTGAAGGTGCAAAGGGCGGCCGAGGCGCGCGGGATCACGCCCATCGCGCTGGCCGACGAGGTGTCCGTCCAGTTTCGCGAGGCGTGGCCCAAGCTCGGTTGTGCCCCCGACGATTTCATTCGCACCAGCGAGACGCGGCACAAGGTGGTGGTGCAGGCCTTGTGGAAGAAGATCGCCGACCGCGGCTACATCTACCTCGGCCACTACGAGGGCCTCTATTGCGTGGGCTGCGAGGGCTACTACACCGAGAAAGAGCTCGAACAGCCCGGCAATCTGTGCCCGATTCACCGCACGCCGGCCGAGACGGTGAAGGAAGAGAGCTACTTCTTTCGGCTCAAGAGCTACGGCGAAAGGCTGCTCGCGCTGTACGAAGCGCACCCCACGTTCGTGATGCCCGAGAGTCGCCTCAACGAGGTTCGCAGCTTCGCGAAGGGTGGCCTCGAAGACCTCTCGGTCTCACGCACGACGTTTCAATGGGGCGTGCCTGTGCCGGACGACGCGCGGCACGTGATGTACGTGTGGTTCGACGCCCTCGCGAACTACTACTCGGCCCTGCAAGCCAGCGACGACACCAAGGTCTTCTGGGAAAAAGACGCCGAGATCGTGCACCTCGTGGGCAAAGACATCGTGCGCTTCCACGGCGTGTATTGGCCCGCGTTCTTGATGGCCGCCGGGCACGACGCCGACGACGCGAGCGCGCCTCCCTTGCCCAGCACCATCTTCGCCCACGGCTTTCTCACGTACGCGGGCCAGAAGATGTCGAAGAGCCTGCGCAACACCATTTCGCCGACCACATTGGCCGAGGCCGTGTCCGAGACAGTGGGCGCCGACGTGCTCCGTTACGTGCTGATGCGCAGCATTTCGTTTGGTCAGGACGGCGACTTCAGCATCGACGACCTGATTGGGCGCTACACGACGGACCTCGGCAATTCGCTCGGCAACTTGCTGAACCGCACGCTGCCCTTCGCCGACGTGATGCCCGCCAAAGCGGACCTTGGGGAGCTCGAGGCGGAGCTCGCGCGCGCCTACGAAACAGGCGCGAAGGCGGCCGCGAGCGCCTTCGATGCCTACAACCCGACGGCCGCCCTGACCGCCATTTGGACGATCGTTGGAGCTGCCAACTTGTACGTCGATCGAGCCGCGCCGTGGGTCGCGAAGAAAAACGATCCGGCGCGCCTCGGGACCATCGTCGCCACGCTGGCCGAGGTGTTGTCGGGCTTGAGCGTGATGATCGCGCCGGTGATGCCGAAGGTCGCGGACGGCATGCGTACGCAGCTCGGTCTCTCGCCGCTTGCCCCCGAACCGGGGCAGGACGCGTGGCCGTTTGCGCCGCCAACGCGCACGGTAGGCGAGCCCTTCGCGAAGGGTGCGCCGCTGTTTCCGCGCCTCGAAAAAGAGAAGGAAGCGGAGCTCCGCGCGCGCTTCGCACCCCCGAAAAACGAAGCCCCGGCGCAAGAGCCTGCCGCGGAGCCCGCGACCGCCCCTGCGCTTGCGCAGGCCGCGGTCCATGAGGTCGCTCCTATCAAGGCGCAGGTGACCTACGACGAGTTTGCGAAGATCGATTTGCGCGTTGGCGTCATCGTGTCGGCGGAGCGGGTGAAGAAAAAGGACCGCCTGCTCGACCTTCGCGTGGATGTGGGCGAAGCCGAGCCGCGCCGGATCATCGCAGGCATCGCGACGTCGTACACGCCCGAGGCGGTGGTCGGAAAACGTGTGGCCGTGCTCTGCAACCTGGCCCCGAGGGATTTCGGAAAGGGCCTCGTATCGCAGGGGATGTTGCTCGCCGCGGACGCGGCCGACGGCCTCGCTTTGCTCAGCCCCGATCGCGTGGCCGTGCCCGGCTCCGAGATTCGCTGAGCTACGCCTTGCGATGCGCGTCGCGGCGCGGTTAGCGTCACGCGCTACGAAGCGCGGGCGGTGGCTCACGCGAAGGAGGGCACGTGGAACAAACATCTGGTGGCTGGACGGTCCTCGATCGAGACGCGGGCGTGCTCGTGCACACCTACTCCTTCGCGAAGGGGGCGTTGTCGACGACGTTCGCCGCGCGCATGGCAGACGGAAAGATGATGGTGGTGAGCCCTGCGACGGGGCTCAGCGAGGAAGCGGCAAAGGAGCTCGAGGGCTTCGGCGAGGTGGGCGCGCTCGTCGCGAACAATGGCTTTCATCACCTGGGACAGGCCGAGTGGCGCACGCGCTTTCCGAAGGCGCGCTGCTTCGCGCCCGCGGCCGCGGCGGCACGCATCAAGAAGAAAAACCCCAAGGCCGGCGACTTCGAGCCCCTGTCGGCGCTGGCCTCGCTGAGCGGTCCGGACGTCGGTGTGCACGAGGTCGAGAAGACCCGCGCGGGCGAGTCGTGGTGCTGGGCAAAGGTCAACGGCGGCTACGCGTATTACACGTCGGATGTGCTCGCGAACATGCCCGAGCTGCCCCGCTTCTTACCCATCAAGTTCTTGTTTTGGGCGACCAACAGCGGGCCCGGCTACAGCGTGTTTCACCTGGCGCTGAGCCTGATCGTCAAAGACAAGAAGGGTGCCCTGCGCGCGCTCCTCAGCGACCTTGAAGCGCGCCCCGTGCGCATCATGGTGCCCGCGCATGGCGGAATCCTGGCGAACGACGACGTTGCGTCCGAGACACGCCGCCTGCTCGAAGGCGCGCTTTAGGGCGCCGTTTCGTTTGTCCTCAAACTAATTTCAGTAGCACTCGCCCGAGTAGGCGTCGCACAGGTCGGGCGCGCAATCGCTGTTCGTGGAGCAAGGGCCGCAGGTGCCGTTGGGCAAGCAGCCGAGGGGCCAGGGGCAGTCGTAGGGCGTCTGGCAGGTTTGGGCTCCGCCGCCGCCGCCTCCGCACGAGATGCCGCACATCTGCTCGGCCTCGTTCACGCACACGTTGTCCCAACTGTTGTTGCAGCAATACGAGTCGGCCGCGCACACGGTGGACGCACAGCTCGAACAGCTCGCGTCGAGGGCGTCGCCCTCGCTGCACTCGCTGTGGCACACGGCGCCACCGGAGCCGCCGCCGCCGGAGGACGAGCCGCAGGTTTGGCCGCAGAACGTGGCCACCTCGGACACGCACTGGCCGTCCCACGCGGTATCGCAACAATACGAGTCGACCTGACACACGGCGTTCGCGCACTCGTCGCAGCTGCCTGCAAGGGGCCCGCCGGTCTCGCAAGTGCCGTGAGAGCAGCTCTCGCCACCGCCGCCTCCGCCGCCCTCGGAGCCGCCGCCCACGCCGCACTCGTAGAGCAAGCCTGGGCAAGGTGCGCACACGCCGTACCCCCCGGCCACTTGCTCGCAATACATGTGCACCGTGTGATCGCTGGGCCCGAAGATTTGATCGAGCAAGAACGCCGTGGCCGCGCCACCGAGGCCTCCGAAGAGATCGCTGGCCAGGGCGTCGATATCGATGTCCATGCAGTCGTCGTCGACCTGGCAAGGCACACACACGCCGCACGACACATCGTTGCCCCCGATGCCCACGGACACCGAAGCGCAAGACGCCATGGGGTAGAAGATGTTCGCGTCGTTGATGTCGTTCAGCCCCGTCACGTCGCGCAGCATCTCGCCCACGTTGAAGGTGGCGCCGACGCCCGCGCAGTTTTGATCGTTGGAGCAGAGGTTCGTGACGTCGTCCCAAGGATCGGGGAGCACGGCCACGCCGTTGCCGAGGTCGGCGCAGCCCGCCGCCGCAATGCCGCAGGTGCCGACGGCGGCGTTCACGGCCTTGTGACAGCTCGTGGCGTCCGCGCCGCACGCGCTGCAATCGGAGTCGCTGGTGCACGCGCCGGCGCCATCGGTGCCGCACTGCGCAGCGCAAATCCCCTGGGGCGTGCAGGTCTTGCCCGCAGGGCACGCGTAAGTCGGCGAGCACTGCGCGCACTCGTGCGCGTTGCACGCGTGGGCCTCGTGGCCTGGCGCGCCGCATTGCGCGCAGTCGTTGTCGACGGAGCACGAGCCGGGGCACTTCGACGAGCACGCGCCATCGACGCAAATGTCGCTCGGCTGGCACTCGCTCGTGTCGCTCGCGGTGCAAGCCACGCAGGCGCCGGCCGCCGGATCGCACACGCGGTGCATCGGATCGCAGGCCGCGCAATCGGCGCTCGTGGTGCATGAAATGACGGGTGTGCCGTGCTCGTCGGTGGGGCACGTGAGTCCCTCGGGCACGCAGTTGCCGAAGCTCGAACAGGCCTGTCCGTCGGGGCAGCCGCTGCCCGTCGCGGCATCACACGCGACGCAACGATGCTCGATCACATTGCACGTCGTGCGGCCCTCCGAGCAGCCCGCGCACTCGGCGTCGTTGTCGCACGTGTGGAGGAGGCACACGTCGCTCGCGGGATCGGTGCCCTGGGGACCGGAGCCGTCGTCGTTGGCGTCGATGCCCGCATCGTCGATGGCGCCGCCCGACAAACACCCGAAGGGCGCGAGGACCGCGGGCACCAACAACGCCAACGCGGCCAAGCGACGCAACAGCACAGCGACGGTCATGGAGCCCCATCAGCAGGACCCGGGCCAGGGCGCGAAGTCGAAAGATGCCCGTTTTTCCTGGGAATTTGCGCTGCACAATTCGAGCAATCGGAGCCTCAGGTGGTCATAGTTTGATCCACCTTCGGGCCTTCGGGACCGGGAGGCGACGTTCTTGGCCCAGGCGTCGACGCGCTGGTACGCGAGCGGTGTGCAGCTGCCGAACCGACTCTCGCAGACGACCCTGGGCGACGTGCTCGGTGCGTTGCATCGGGCGGCGACGACCGGTGTGCTCGAGCTGCGCGAGCTGCCGTTGTCGAGCCGTCGCAGTCACCGTGTGCATCTGGAGAAGGGCCTCGTGACGGCCGTGGATACGGACGCGAAGGTGCCGCCGCTCGGAGAGATTTTGGTGCAGGAAGGGCTGCTCGGTGAGCCCTCGCGGAGGCGTCTTCTGGGCCGCTTGGCCGCGGGCGATCCGCGCGCGTCAGGGCAAATCCTGATCGCCGAAGGCTTGGCGGCGAGCCCCCTCGTCGACCGCGCCTTGAGCGCCCAGCTCCTCCACAAGCTCGACGCGCTGTTTCGCATCGGGGACGCGCTGATCGCGTTTCACATCGCCCGCTCGGCGGCGACCCCAAGCCGTCCCCTCGGGCCCAACGCGTTCTTGCACGGTCGCCCGCGTGCGCGCGATGAGGCCGAGACCGAGCCGCCTTCGCGCGTCGGCTCGAAGGGGCCCCACGACTTCCCGCCGCCCGCGAGCGCTCGCCGCCGGGCCGTCGTGTCCGCGACATCCGAAGACGCGCTCTCCGCGCTCGGGCTGTGCGAGGGCGCGAGCGCGGAAGAAATTCGCAGGGCGTTCCGCCGCCGCGCGGCCGAGCTGCACCCGGATCGCGTGGGCCCCATCGACGCCGCCGAGCGCGCCCGCCGCGCCGCGGAGCTGGCGCGCCTCACGGCCGCGTACCACCGGCTCGTCGCTTAGGACCCTTTGCCCTCAAACATTTACGGTAGGCTCACCTGGGTCTGGGCCTCGGCGATCACCCAGTCTTGCGGCGCCCATCCCCGCTCTCGCCCGAGGTCGGTCGGCAGAGGTCGGTAGAGCAACGTCGCCCGCGCCGTGGCGCTCGCGCAACCGACGGGCAACGCAAAACCGTGGCTGCTCGTCGCGATGGCGCTGGGCGCGATGCGGTTGTCGCTCACCATGTCGACCGCGCGATGGTGAGGTGCCCCGCGACCGCCCGCGGCGTCGACGAGGATGCGCGCGAAGACGTTGCCTGGAGCCCCCGCGACGGCTTTGGACGGCGCTCCGTCGACGAGCGGTTGTCCCGCGTCGTCACCCACGTACACGACGTCTCCCGGCAGGGCGTTGAGCGCATGATCCAGATCGAGCCCCGTGGGCCCTACGGTGACCACCGTCGCCGTGTCGACGGGCACGGCGATCTCCATGCCTTTGTCGTAGGGCGTGAGGCTTGGATCGGCGAAGAAGCCGATGCCCGCATAGTCGTCGTAGACACCCGAGGGGCGCACCACGCGCACGACGTCGCCGATCTGCGCGGACGCGACAGCGCTCCACACGAGGCTCGCGCCGTTGACCGTCACGTCGGT
>CAYLJT010000517.1:0-6472 GCA_964383995.1 uncultured Polyangiaceae bacterium | reverse complement strand
GTCTTGTTCACGCGCACGAAGAACGTGACCTTGATGTCGGCGCGGATGTTGTCCGAGCAGATCAGGCCCTCTTTGCCGCGTCTATCGATCTCGATGGTCTTCACCGAGATGTCCATGACCTCGGCGCGATTGACGATCGGATAGACCTGCTGGCCCGTGAAGCTGACGATGGGCTCGGAGCCTACCTTGTTGACGATGAGCGCTTTGCCCTGATCGACCATCCGGTAATATTTGGCGAATAGGACCAAAATACCGATGATGAGCAGGGCGAGGATCGCAATGACGTAGAGGTACCAATAATCGGGCATCGCAGTGATCTCCGCGGTGAGAGCTAGGCGCGCTTTTGGGCGCGTACGTCGGAATCTTCGGCCTCTTCTTCGGCGAGAGGTGCCTTGTGGGGGGGAGCCGCCACGAGCGGTTCGAACGGCTCGACGTCGTAACAGCCAGTTTCCTTGTCAAAACCTACGAGCAGCACGCGGTCCCCGCGCTTCAGGGTGGTGTCGTCACAGCGCACTTGCAAGATGAGCCCCGCGCCGCCGTCTTCCAGGGTGGCTTGGCCAAACGTGGTGTCGACGTACCCCGTGCTCACCACGCCCACCTGACCCACGAAGTCTTTGGCGCTCTTGGCCGTGTGGACGGCGAAGAAGCGTTCGAGGGGGCGAATGGCCACAGACGTGCACAACAGCGCTGCCGTGGTGGCCAAAAGCAGCATCAGCGCACCAGACAGCCACACTGGCATGCTGACGAGGGGCGCGACCGTGGTCGTCAGGAAGATCGATGTGATCCAGCCAAAGAGGCTAAAGAAGGTGATGACCACGGTGATCGGCGCGCGCCGTAGGCGGAGCGCGCCAATCAGCGAAAAGGCCTCTCCCGCATGTCCGCCGTGCAGGCCATCGGCGTCGGCGCCATCGAGGCCGTGGCCGTCCACGCCGTGGCCCCCGTCGGCGCCGTGAAAACCGTGGCCGTCAAGGGCCCCTTCGCTGGCGCCTTTGGCGGCGCCGGCCATGCCGTCGAAGGCGCCCTCGCTCGCCCCTTTGGCGGCGCCGGCCATGCCGTCGAGGGCGCCTTCCGAGGCGCCCTTCGCCGCCCCGATCGCGCCATCGATGCCGTCTTCGGCGCCCCCCAAGATGTTGAGGTCGAGGGCGCCGAGCACGACGAAAAGCCAATAAATGGAGGCCACGCCGAGCACGATGGTGAACAACACCGTCGGGAAGGTGGTCAGCACGTCCAGCATGGGCCCGGCGGAATTAGAGCCGCAATTGCCCCCGGTGTCTCTTACTTCTTATCGGGTTTGCTCACCGGGTAAACGCAGCGAAATCCGACCGACGGATTGCGCGCTTGCGCGTCGAGCTCGCGGCGATTCCAGGAGCGCAGGGCCTTGGCGCCGTCGTCTTCGTAGGAGCCACCACGCACCTCCACCACAGGCGCATCGTCCGGCGGTGGACGCGTCCATTCGGCCACATTGCCGGCCAAATCGAAGACCCCTTCGGGGCTCACGTCGTCGGGATGGGAGCCCGCGATTTCGGGCCCCGCGGCCCCTTTGCCGCAGGGTCCGCGCACGAGACCCCAAGCCGCTCGCCGGCACACCGCGCCCGTCTCTCCCCAGGCGTAACGCCTTGCGTTTTTGCCGGCGGTGGCCCAGGCGAGCTGTTCGGGCAGCGGCAAATCGCCCCCCGCGAAGGCGCAAAAGCGCCCGGCTTCTTCGGCCGTGAGCGACGAGACCGCGCGCCCCGGCTCCCCCGAGGGACCGACGGCCGGGCACACCCCAGCCGCCACGCAAGCGCTGTAGCGCGCGAAGTTCACCTCGTAGGCGTCCATGCGGAAGGGCAAAACGTCGGCTTCGAGGGGAGCCACCACGCCCAGGAGATCCCAATCGCCCGGACCAAGCATCAGGTGTCCGCCTTCGAGCTCCACCACGGTCGCCCTTGCCACGCAGCCTTCGGGCGTGATTTCCAGGCCTTGGGCGCAGCGCGACGGGGCGCCGCAGCAGGCGTCTCCCTGCAACGACTGGCCTTCGCCGCAGCAACGCGGGCCGAGCGCCGTCATGCCGTCGGCGCAGCGCGCGGGCGGTGCGTAGCGCGAGCGCGCCACCAAAACCACCGCGAGAATCAGCACCGCAGCCAGTCCCGCAGGGAGCACCGTGCGCACGCGCATTGGGGCGGATCTTAGGCGGCGGTCGCCCGCTTGGTCGGTTTTTTCTTGGCGGTGACGGGCTTCACCACGTCGAGCTGACCCACGATGCGGTCGAGCGCCTCGATCAGCGCGGCGCGAATGCGCGCGTAGGTTTTGGGCCCGATTTCGCCCGCTTGCCGGGCTTTTTCCAGCGCGACGATCTCGTCGAGCAGGGCCTCTCGCGCATCTTGCAGGTCGGCGGCGAGGTCTTTGTCGAGCAGGCCGTCTTTGGGCTTGTTCGCGGCGTAGGCGATGCCCGCGGCCAGGATGGCGATACCGAGACCGGCGGCGAACCAACGGGTGGGGCTCGGCGTGGGCAGACCGCTCACCGTGATCTCCAAAAACCGAATGCCACCCTCGCTGCGCTGCGCGGTCTTCTCGGTCACGAGCACGCGTTTTCCGTCGCGGTTCGTCGTCTTTTGGGCGGCCGGAAAGCCCGCCACATCGACGCTCATTTCTTTGGTGGCCTCGACCATCACGCGCGCTTGGGCCATGTGCGGCGGCATTTGGATGCGGAAGGTCTGCTGCGCATCGCCGGAGAGCGGCACTTGGTAGCGGAAGGTGGTGCTCGCTTGGCCTGGCTCGATGCTGCCGCGCAGCTCGGCGCCCTTGCCACTGACCTCTTCGAAGCGCGTGTCGTCCATCGAATCGGGCTTGGAAAAGGCTTTGAAACCCTCGGGGAGCTGCACGACGACGCCCGACGGCACCCAGGTCACGGGGCCGACGTTGAAGAAATTGACCAGGTTGTCGATCGACATCGAGCCTTCGCGCATGGCCAAATACACGATGCCCTGCGCCCCGATCAGCGCCTGGTTGACGTCGGTGGTGGCCTCGTAGGCGTGCAAAACCACTTGTTTTCCAGCCTTGTCGCTCAACGAGAAGGGCATCACCGCGTAGAAGCCCGGGCCGCGTGTGGTGGTCACGCGGTACGAGATGCCCGAGCCGACCTCCAAGCCGTCGAAGCGAACCTCGCCCATGTCGTTCGTTTCGCGGGCGATTTGCGAGCGTGATTCGCCTTTGGCGACGCTGTTCTTGAGGATGCCCATGGTGACCGGCGCGCGGTTCAGCGGCCGATCTTCGGCGTCGAGGATGTGGACCACGATGGTGCCCACGGGCAGCGTCGGGTCATCGGCGGCGCCGTCATCGGGGGGCTGAAAGAAGCCTTGGGCGTCGGTGCGCGGCGAGCCGACACCCGGGTGTCCGGGGGGCATGCCTTGCTCGACGCTCGGGTGACCGGGCGGCATTTCCTGCCCGTCCCCACCGGCGGCCTCGCTGTCCGAGACACTGGGGTGACCCGGCGGCAAGCCGCCGCCGGGCGCCGGTTGACCCACCGCCGGATGGCCCGCGGGCAGGCCGGTCTCGGTGGGCGGATGGCCCGGAGGAAGGGGTCGCGCGGGCTTGGCAGACGGTTGCGGCGCCTGCGCATAGGCCCCCGGCCCGGGCCCCGCGACGCCCACCAAGAGGGCCGCGAGGGCCGCACCAACCAGCGCTCTTCGGAGCTTCACGAGGCCTCCTCCGGAAGCTGGCGCGCGCCGCATTTCTTGCAAAACACCGCGTCGGCGTCGTTTTCGGTCCCGCATTTTTCGCACGATTTCGGCCGCTCTTCGGCCTCGTCGTCATCGAGCCCATCGTCGCGCGCATCGTCATCGAGCTCATCGTCGTCGAGCTCGTCGTCGTCGAGGATCGGGCGCGGGCTCGCGGTCTTGGCCTTTTCGGCGGCCGCGAGCTTCTCGTCCTCGTCTTCGTCGACGTCGACCTTGGCCGCCGCTTTGGCCGCTTTTTCTCGCTCTTTTCGGCTCGCCTCGCTGGCCGCGATGCCCTCGTCGCGCAGGCGTTTGGCCACCAGATGCTCGATGCGCTCCCTGCGCGGAGCCGCTTCTTCATCGAGGCGGCGCAGCAGGCGTTTGGCCTCGGCGCGGTATTTCGCGACGAGCATCTGATAGTCGTCTTCGCTGATTTTGCCGACGCTGCGCTCCGCTTCGAGATCCTTGAGCGTGCGCAAAACAGCGCGTTTTTGCTCTTCTTCGGCGCGTGGCGCGCCGAGCGCGTAGGCATCGGCGCCCTCCAGGGGCGTCTCGCCGAGGAACGTGCGCAAACTGGCCCAGAGCACCCAAATCACGGCCAGCAGCGCGCCCGACGCGAAGGCCAAGACGACCCCCTGCACGCCGACGGTGAAGCCCCCAAAGACCGCCCCTCCGAGCACGAGCGCCGGCAAGAGCAGCTTGGCCGTTGCGTTCACCCGCCGCTCCACGGCGGCCGCGGCGCGTCGGTGGTCAGCTTCGGTGGAGTTGTCCTCGGCCTCCGCCGCCTTCGGTGTCGTCGCCATCAATCGAGCCTGTTGAGCTCGTCATCGAGCTTCTCGTCGTAGTCGTCAGGGGGAGCTGGTTTCCCCCCGGTTTTCTCGGGCTTCTTCGCCGCTCGCTCCGCCTCGGCGCCCTTCTTCTGCCAGCGCCTCAACGTCATGATCACGAGGCCCGCACCCGCCACGATCGCGATCAGCGGCGCCATGTAGAGCACGCGTTGGGCGCCCTCGTTGGGGGGCACGGCGAGGGCCTGGGTGCCAAAGCGCCCCACGTAATCGTCGATGATTTGCTCGGTGGATTTGCCGGCCTTCATGGCGCCGCGCAGCTCGTCGCGCCGCTGGTGCGCGAAGCCGCAGGTGCAGGTGCCGAGGGTCTCCCGCGGGCAACCGCAGGTGCAGAGCAGCGAAAAGAACAGCTTTCGCTCGTCGTCGTTTTGGATGCCGACGGTGCCCGTGCGATCCATGCCCTCGCCCAATTGCTGGGCGAATGCGCTCGGGCCGAGGCCGGTGGCGGCCACGGCAAACAAGCCCGCCGCCAAGCAAAGACCCAGGCGAAGACGCGAGAAGCGGGGCATTCGTTTGAAGCTCAAGGTGCTGCCTGCAATTCGGCCGGTGGCGCCCGGCTCGGAGCGCTGTCCGCGTAGGCGAGCGACGGGCCCGATGCAAACAGCCACGCGAAGATGACCGCCGTCGCCACCCCCGCGGCCGCGCGCACATAGCTCCATGCGCCCGACTCGTTCATCGCCACGTCGGGCCACATCGAGATCATGGCGCCCAAGATCAAGATGCCGACGCCCACCCAGATGAAGGAAACGAGCGGGTTTACGTGGAGCTGGAAGGACGCAACCTTGGTCTGCGGGTTGACCATGCCCACGATGACGTAGAGGTCGTTGCGCGGCGTGATGTGCTTGGCGACCTCCGTCGAAGGCGCCTCGGGGCTCGACTTGTAGATGTACTTGGCCGGCGAAATGCGGCCCTCGGGCGCGCCGTGGCGGAGCACGTCGAGGTCGGCGAAGATCATGCGCTTCTCGGTATCGACCTCCATGCGCGAGCCCGCGTAGGTCAGCGTGTACTCTTCGATCTGCACCGTATCCCCGGGTTTCATGCTGATTTCTTTGTCAACACCCCAGGCCCGCCCGGTGAAACCGAGGAACATCACCACGATGCCGACGTGCACGGTGTAGCCGCCGTAGCGCCGTCGCGATTTGGCGACGAGGTGAAAGAGGCTCGAAAAAAGGCCTTCTTTGTTCGCTCGCTGGCGCGCCGCGGCCCCGCGCGAAAACTCTTGGATGACGACGGCGATGTTGAACGCGCAAAGCGAGACGGTGACGAGGGGAAGCTTGCCGCTGAGCCACGCCAGGCCGTCGCCGAGGGCTCCTTGGTAGATGGGGTCTGCCGAGACGAAGGCTGGAAAGCCCAGGCTCTTGCCGAACGCCACATGGGCCACCGCCGCGAAGCCCATGGCCAAGAGCGGCGCGCGGAAGCTCTTTCGAAACAGCTCCGGCGATGTTTTGCGCCAACCGAGCAGCGGCGCAGCGCCCATCAGCGCGAAGATCACGAGGGCGACGGGGGGGATCCAGGCGTTGTAGAACGTGGCGCCGAGGGTGGACTTCTGATCGAGCAAGGCCTCGCTGATGCGCGGCCAGGTGGTGGCCACCGTGATGAACACGGTCAGGCTGACGAGGCCCCAATTGTTGAGCACGAAGGCCGCCTCGCGCGACAACGGCGATTCGATGATGCCCTCACTTCGCAGCTTGCCCGCGCGGTAGACGATGAGCGTGGCGCACACCGCGATGATCAGGCCCATGTACCAAACGAAGAACACGCCGATGCCGCTCTGAGCGAACGAGTGAACCGACGCGATGAGCCCCGAACGCGTGAGAAATGTGCCGAAAATCGTGAGGAAAAACGTCGTGCAGATCAAAATGACGTTCCACATTTTGAGCATGCCGCGGCGCTCTTGGATCATCACCGAGTGCACGAAGGCGCTGGCCGTGA
>CAYLJT010000516.1:0-6483 GCA_964383995.1 uncultured Polyangiaceae bacterium | reverse complement strand
CGCCTACGTCGCGAGCTTCAATTTCCAGGGCGCCGATCAACAAAAGAAGGTGGGCGATCTCTCGGGCGGTGAGCGCAACCGCGTGCACCTCGCCAAGCTCCTGCGGCGCGGCGGCAACGTGCTCCTGCTCGACGAGCCCACCAACGATCTCGACGTCGACACCCTGCGCTCCCTCGAAGAAGCGCTCGTCGAATTCGCGGGCTGCGCCGTGGTCATCAGCCACGACAGGTGGTTTCTGGACCGCATCGCGACGCACATTCTGGCCTTCGAAGGGGACAGCAAGGTCGTGTGGTTCCAGGGCAACTACCAGGACTACGAGGCCGACCTGCACCGACGCATCGGCGCCGACGCCGACAATCCCCACCGCATTCGCTACCGCAAGCTCGCCGACCATTGACCTTCGGCGCTGTGCGGCGTCCCCGTGCATCGCGCTTGCCGCGCGATGAGGACCCGGTAACTCTAGCGCCCATGCTGCTTGGTTCCGTGCGTCGCTTCGCCTTCTTCTTCGCCCTCCCCATCGCCCTTTTCACGGCCGCCTGCGGCCAAGACGGTGAAACCGCGAGCACCGGGACCTCGACCTCGTCGTCGACGACCTCGGGCACCGGGGGCGGGGGCACGGGGGGCAGCGGCGGCGCGGGGACGGCGCTGAAGATCGCCGATTGGAACGTCCACAACCTCTTCGACGACCAACAAGAGAGCGACGAGGATGTGGTCTCGACCAAGGAGTACAACGATCACATCGACGCTATCGCCGCCACGCTCGGGCCCCATGACCCGGACATCATCGTGTTCGCCGAGGTCGAGAACGAGCGGGCCCTCAACGACATCAGCGATGCGATGGGCAACGGCGCCTACACCGCGACGCTGATCCCCGGCAACGACACGCGCCATGTGCACATCGGCGTGCTCTCGCGGGTACCGTTCAGCGACGTCGTGAGCCACAAAGACGACGAGTTCGTGCTGATGGGCACCCCCGCGCCGACCTACAAATACGTGCGCGATTGCCTCGAAATGCACCTCAACTTCGGCGGCCGCGAGATCGTGCTTCTGGGGATCCACTTCCGCTCGAAGGGCAACCCCGACGCCAATCCGCCCGTGCCCGACGACGCCGAGAAACGCTACGCGGAGGCCGAGCACACGCGTTCCATCGCCGATGGTCTGACCGCCGCCGACCCCAACCTCGCGCTGCTGGTGCTCGGAGACTTCAACGACACGCCGGACTCGTACACATTCAAGGCCGTGGCGCGCGAGGACTACATCGATGCGCCCTCGCTGATGCCCGCCGCCGAGGCCTACACGTACATCTACAACGGGACGAAGGAGCTCATCGATCACCAGCTCATGAACCCCAACATGGCCCTTTTGCTCGACGAGACGAGCGTGGTCATCCCCCACGACGCCAGCGTTTCGGACGCCAGCGACCACTACCCGATCATCGCGACCTACCGCGTGAAGTAGTCGACGCCGCCTCGGTAGCGCGAATTGGCGCCGCCACCGGGGCCCAAGCTAAGCTCCCGCGGTGTCCTCCGCGCCCGCAAAGAAGAAGGCGAAACGCCGCGACTGGGGTCGCGCTGTCGCCTTCTTCTTGTGCCTCGTGTTTGCGCTGGTGGGGCTCGTCCCCTTGGGCCTCGGGGCTTTGTCTCGGACAGAGCGCGCCCGCGCTTGGGCGGCCCGCGAGACCGCCGCGCTCCTCGCGCGCGAGCTCGGCGTAACCGCGCGCTACGACGTCGCCATCGACCTGTGGCCCTTCGCGCTGGCCCTCTCGAACGTGCGCGTGGAGTCGAGCGACGGCGGCGCGCCGCTGCTCGAGGTCGAGCGGTTGACCGTGAAACCCCGGGCGTTTTCGCTGCTCGCGGGCAAGCTCGACGTGGGCGACGTGGAGCTCTTGGCCCCCAAGGTGCGCGCGGTTGTCCGAGACGGAAAGCTCCAAAACCTCGCCATCGAAGCCCCGGAGAGCGGGAGCGAAGCGCCGTCGAAGAACCTGCCCTTCGGGTCCATCGCGGTGACCGACGCGCACCTCGACCTCGACATCGACGGCATCCACGCGACCCTCGACGAGGTCGACCTCGACGTGACCGCCGAGCTCGACGGCGCCGTCGAGATCGCCCTCAGGGCCGCGGGGGGTGACGTGCTGCGCGTGCATCCCTACCCGGGACGCGAGGCCGAGGAGGACTTCGTCGACGAGGATCGCTTGTGCGAGCTCGACGCGCGCGTGCGCGTGGACGAAAACGAAATCCGCGTGCGCCGCCTCGCGTTGGGCGGGGTGGTCGACTTCGATCCGGACCCTGGAACGCGGCCTTCGTGCGGGCTGCCAACCAGCGACTGGCGGCACGTCGAGGTTCGCATGCGGCAGGTGCGGGTGGGCATCTCCGATCGCGAGAACCTCGCAATGGAAGGGCATTTGTACGCTCGCGTGCCCCCCGCGCTCGCGCACCGCTTCGTGTTCTTGCCCCACGCGTCGGGCACCTTGACGCTCGACGTCGATCTGCGCTCCGAGCCGGGCCGGACGCTCCCCGCGGTCACCGGGACCTTGCACGCCGAGACCCTCGGCATCGACGGCAAGGTGTTCGGGCACGTCATCGACGGGCAGGTCGCGATCGACGACGACGTGGTGTCGGTGAAGCAGCTCGGGGTCACGTGGGCCGATGGCTTCGTGGAGATCGCCGAGGCGAAGCTCTCGCCGTTCGAGCCGAAGATGCCGCTCTCGGTCTCCAAAGTGGCGCTCAACAACCTGGAATTTACGGGTCTGATGCGGGACCTCGGCGTCCACCCCCACGCCCACGTCACGTGGGGGCTGCGCAGCGGCTCGCTGGCAGCCTTCGGTGGGACCCTCTCGCCGCTCGCTCTCGAAGGGCCGCTCGCGGTGAGCACCGAGGCGTTCGAGGTGTTCGACAGGCCCGCCGACGATCCCGCGCGCAGGCACATGATGGGGGTCGCCGAGGCGCGGGTCAGTGGCGACTTCGTCGTGTCGCCGAACCTCATCACATTTCGCGACGTGGCCATCGAGACGCAACGCTCGAAGCTCCTGGCGACGGTCAAGCTTCGCCTCGATCAATACGCCGACATCTTCGTTTACGCGGGAACGCACATCGCCCTCGAAGACGTCTCGCCCCTCGCGAGCGTGGGCATCGGCGGCGTGGCGACCATCGCCGTAGAGAGCCACGGCGCCTTCGACGACCCGCACATCGAAGGCACGATCGCCGTCAACGGTCTGCGGATCGGCGGCGACGCGCGCGGTGAAGGGAGGTTCGAGGTAGGCGATCTGGAGACCACGCGCGTGGCCTTCGCGCCCCTCGAGCTGGCCTTCGCCGACGCGGTCATCCGCAAGAACGGCAGCCGCATCTTCGCGCCTGCCGTGCGCCTCGCGTTCGATGAGGGCGCCGATCTCATCATCGACGCCGCGATGGATACGCGCGCCGCACCTCACCTTCGCGCGCGAGATCTGTTCGAAGTGTTCCACCTCGACGAGGACCCACGTTGGGACGCGATCGACGCATCGGCCGCAGGAAAAGCCGACATCCGCTACGTGCTCGGGGGTCGCGAGGACCACTGCGGCGATGGCTATCTGCGCGTCGTGGGCTCCCTCGGGCTCTCCACGGTGGATCTGTTCGGCGAGCGCTACGACGACGGAAATGCCGATTTTACCTGGGTTTGGGACGATCAGGGCGCGGGCGACGCGGGCATGACCGTCGACCTTCGCTCGCTGATGCTGCGCAAAGGTGAAGGCACCGTGCTCGGCTCCGGACGCGTGCGCCAAGGGGGCTACGTGGAGGGCACGGGCATCGCCACGGCGCTCCCCATCGCGAGGCTCGACGCGCTCGGAGCGGCGGGAAAAATGGTCGACGGACGCGTGTCTTTCGTGGCCACCGTGGGAGGCCGTCTACGCGCCATCGAGGCCGTGGCGGACGTTTCGATGTCGCCCCTGCGCATCGGCCCCGAGTCCCTGCCACCGTCGCGCATGCGCGTGATCATGGAGCCCAGCGAGGCCGCAAAAGCGTCGCCGATAAGCGAACGGTGCGGACGGCGCAGAGGTCCCCCGCCGGACCCCGCCAAGGTGCTCGCCGACGTGAAGAGCTCCATCTTGCGCGACGAAACGTCGGGGAATTTTCGCGTGACGGGCAAGCTCTTCGACGGTCAAGTGACCCTCGACGATGTCACCATGACACGCCAAAAGAACGCGATTTTGGCGGGGAAAGTCGATATTTCGAACCTCGATCTCGGGGTCCTCGCGAACCTCCTGCCCGGGGTCGCGTTCGCGACCTCGCCGCCCCGTGGTCGCCTCTCGGGAGCCCTCGATCTGCGCCGCTTGCCGCTCAATCGGCTGGAGGGCGCCGATGTCGAGGCGAGCTTGCGGTCGCTCGAAGTCAGCTACCAAGGCAGCACGGCGAGCGTTGTGTCCACGGGGGGACCGGTCGTGCTCTCGAACGACGTGCTCGATGTTCCGGCCCTTCGCGTGTCGCTCCACGCCAAGAAGGGACCGGCCCTCGACCTCACGCTGGGGGGCAAGCTGCGCAGCGTGGGCAGTCGACCCGAGCTTGACATGAACATGGCGGTTTCCCCGATCAAGTTGGCGGATTTGCTCACCGACGTCGCGTCCGTCGAGCGAGCCGAAGGCACCGCCGAGGCCCGGCTTCACGTCACAGGACCGCTCACCTCACCGCGCTATTCGGGCTCCGCGAGCGTTCGCGGTGGTCGCATCGACCTGGCCGAGCAGGACTTGACCCTCGACGACATCAACGCCGAAGTGGACGTCGGGGGCGGCGAAGTGCGCGTGCGCAAGGCCTCCGCGCGCATTGGCGGTGGCACCCTGAGCGCCACCGCGCGCATGCCCTTGCGCGGCCTGGAGATCGGCGCGGCGACGGCGACGCTTACCGCGCGCGGCGTCCGCGTGCCGGTGAGCGACGGCGTCAATTTCACGGCCAACGCCAACCTCTCCGCGCGCTTCGACCCGCGCGCGACGGGCGAAAACCGCCTGCCCTTGGTCGAGGGCGACGTCGAGCTCACGAGCTTCTCCTACACACGACCGATCTCATTGAACGTCGACCTCGGTCAGCTCACGGGCCGCGCGCAGCGCACGGAGGTCACGACCTACGATCCCGCCGAAGACGTGGTGCGCTTCCGCATCGCCCTGCAATCGCCGAAGCCGCTGCGCTTTCAAAACAATCTCTTCGACATGCAGTTCGGCGTGGCCCAACCGGGCATCGTGCTCTCCGGGACCAACCAACGCTACGGCGCGGAGGGCCAGCTCCGGGTGCTGCCGGACTCGAAGATTCGGCTGCGAAACGCGGAGTTCGAGGTGCGCGAAGGGCTCGTGCGCTTCGATGATCCCGAGCGCGTGTTGCCCATCGTGGATCTGCGCGCGACGACCGAGTACCGCCGCTACGCCAGCTCGTCGACGCCCGACACGGCGGGAGAAGCGGCCGCCGGCGGGGGCCAATCGGCGACCGCCGGCCAATGGCGCATCACGCTGCTCGCGCAGGGCGAAATGCAGGATCTCGCGGTGTCTTTTCGCAGCGATCCGCCGCTCAGCCAAGAAGACGTGATCCTCTTGCTCACCTTCGGCACCACGCGTGCCGAGCTCGATCGAGGCCTCGCATCGTCCCTCGGCGAGACGGTCGGCCTCGAAGCCCTCTCGGCCCTCACCGGCGCCGACAAGGCGGTCAAGACCATCGTTCCGATCCTCGACGATTTCAGCTTCGGCACAGCCTATTCATCGCGCTCGGGCCGCATCGAGCCGGTGGTCACCGTCGGCAAACGCGTAACCGACGACGTGCGCGCGACGGTCACGACGGGTCTCTCCGAGAGTCGCGAAGTTCGCTCCAGCGTCGAGTGGCGCTTGGGTCGCCGCGTGAGCGTGCAAGGCTCGTACGACAACGCCAACGACGCCACGAGCTCGACGGTCGGGAACGTGGGCGCAGACCTGCGATTCCGCTTCGAGCTCGAATGAGACGACGCCGAGCATTTGCCGCATCGCGCCCAAACCACGTAGGCTGCTCGCAATGGCCCACGAAGCCGACCTCGTAGGTCGCACCATCGCCGGCAGATTCCGCATTACGGGTCTGCTCGGTCAGGGGGCTATGGCCTCGGTCTACCGAGGTGAGCAAGATAACGATCCGAAGCTCGTGGCGGTGAAGATCATGCACCCCCACCTGGCGTCGGACACCACGATCCTCAAGCGTTTTCGGCGCGAAGCGCGGGCTGCGAGCGTGCTCGTTCACCCCAACGTGGTGCGCATCGTCGACTTCGGCGTCGAAGGCGCCCTCGCGTTCATCGTGATGGAGCTGCTCGTAGGGCGCGATGTCTTCGACACCCTGGACCGAGAGCGTCGTTTGCCGCAGGCGCGGGCCGTTCGCATCGTGCACGAGATCGCGGTCGCCCTCGCGGACGCCCATCGTCACGGCATCATCCATCGGGATTTGAAGCCCGAAAACGTCATGCTCGTGCCGGACCCTTCGGTGCCGTGGGGCGAGCGCGTGAAGGTGC
>CAYLJT010000515.1:0-6498 GCA_964383995.1 uncultured Polyangiaceae bacterium | reverse complement strand
CCTTGGCTGATGCGCGCCTTGCGGTTGTCCAGGGTCAGGATGCGCGGGCTGGAGATGATGCGCAGCATACCGCTCGACTCGGCCGCGGAGAGGCGCACCGCGAGGTTGACCGTGTTGTTGACGGAGCCGAGGGTAAGACCGATAGCGCCGCCTTGTCCGGTACCGACGATGGCAGGCAGGTTGACGGCGAAGTTCGGGTTGCTGACGTTCGTCGCGAAGGGCGAGAGACCCGCCGTGGGCGTCTGGTTGTCGCTCGCGCCGCCAACCACGCCGACGTTCGAGGGGAAGGCCAGGCCCGTGGGGTTTCCGGTAGCTTGGCTGAAGGTGGCGTCGCCACCCCATTGGATACCAACGTCCCGCAGGTAGCGGCTCGTGGCCTCGACGACCCGCGCCTCGATCAGCACCTGAGGCGTCTGGGTGTCCAGGGCCGCCACGAGCTCTTCGATTTGATTCAGGTTGCCGGCGACGTCTCGGACAATCAAGACGTTGGTGCGCTCGTCGACCGCGATGGAGCCGCGGGGCGAGAGCAGATCCTTGGCGCGCGCTTGGATCTCGCCAGCCGTCGCGTAGGAGACGGAGATGAGCCGGGTCTCCAGAGGCGCGAGCTGGAGCTCGCTCTTGCGCCGCGCCAGGTCGAGCTCGCGTTCCTTGTTGAGGTCGGCGATGGGCGCCACGCGGATCATGTTGCCCTGCCGCACCATGCCTAGGCCCTTGGCCTGGAGCACGGTCTCGAGGGCTTGATCCCAAGGCACGTTCTGCACACGGATGGTAACCGTGCCGCTCACGGCGTCGGAGGTGACGATGTTGACGCGACCAACGTCGGCCAGGAGGCGAAGGACGTTGTGGATGTCCGCGTCCTTGAGGTCAAGGTTGATGCGACGGCCGGAGAAGCGCTTCTTTTCACCGAGCATGGTAGGCGTAAAGCCGTCCGCGCGGTCGGGCTCTACCAGCGATTCGGTGGCCCCTGCGGTCTCCACGACGGGCGTCTGTGTCTCGGTCGCCGAGGCGTCCACCTCCCGCGCGACGGTGCGTGTGCGACGCGCCGCTCCGCCGTCCGGAGCAAGGCCCGAGACGGAGGAAGGCAAGGTCCCACGCGAGAGCGCGAAGACAAGCGTGTTGCCCTCCCGCAGCAAGGTCGTGGAGGCGGCGCTGTCGCGATCGATCTCGATCACCACCGCCTGCGCGTCGCCGGCCTTGGTGTACGTCGAGATGGCCTTGACGAGCCCTCCAAACGCGCCAACGTCGAGCTTGCGCTGCAGAGCCGACGGCAAACGGGCCCCACGCAGCTCTACCCGGGTGACGGTGGGAGAAGGGGTGGTGATGGTAGGTGTGGTGGACGCCGAAACGTCGACCACCACCCGGTCATGATCCGACTTGTGCTCGAAGCGGACGTCCGAGACAGCGACCGTAGACACCGACCTGGAAGCCTCGACGGGGCCCGCGGCGGCGAGCGGCGCGCCCGAGACGACGCCCGTCTTCTCCGCAGGAGCGAGCTCGATCACGAGCGCCGAGTCCTCCGCGCGCACGCGGTAAGATGCCTGGTCGTTGAGCTGAACGAGGACGCGCGTGGTCTTCCGACCATCGACCTCGAAGGTCTGCGTCATGACGCTCGCCACGACCCCTTCGGCCTTCGTCAGCGCCGCCGGCGCGCCCGAAACCTCGGCGCTTGGAATATCGACGATGAGCCGTTTTCCACCGTCGGCCACGCGGGCCGAGTAATCGGGGTGCCCCGAGGTGGCGACGGTCACGAACGTGGTGTCCGCTCCCTGTCGTGTGACGGCGACATCGGTAACCGTGAGTGATGTTGGCGCGGCCCAAGCACCCACCGCGCTTGCCGTGAGCCATACGCTCAAGGCGAGCGCAGGGAGGCGCCTCCAGAGAGGCCTTTTTTGGCTCGGCACCCATTTGCTCTTCATGTGGACTCCCGCTCGTTCGGCGCTCTTCGCATAGAGCGGCGCGATGCTAATCCGGGAAGCTCAAACGGGCCCAATTCGTGACATTCATCTTTGGGAAGTCGGCGAAAAAAGGGCAAATCGCGCCCAATTTTGGGCTACGTAGGGCGTGTGCTTGGGGAGAGGGCGGTCAGCGGAAGCTGACGGATCAGCGCGGGGCGGAGGGGGCGGAGCCGGAGCCCGCGCCGTCGGTGACGCGCAGGGCGATGACGCGCGTCGTCGGGGGGATCTCGGGGCGGGAAGGGTCTTCGCGCACGAACACGACGTCGTCGTCCCGAATGCGGTCGACGCGCCAGTTGACGGCGACATCCACGCCGGTGGCGCCGCCCGAGCGCACGATCTCCGCCTTACCGACGTAGTCGCCGACCTGGACGACCCAGCCGAGCCCCGAAGGATCGACGAGCAGCACACGCGGTGAGCCACGCGTGACGATGCCGGAGAGGGTAAGCTCGTCGAGGGCGTAGCGCTCGATGAGCACCTGACGCTGCAAGACCGCGCGCGTTTTGGCTTGCTTGACGAACAAGCTCTCGAACGAGCGGAAGGGATCACGGCTCTTGTCGCTCTCCGAGAAATCCGACTCCTGGACCTCGCGCAGCGGAATGGGAGGAAGGTTCGAGGGAGGCGGCGCAGGCCCGGGCTTCGCCGTCGCGGGCCCCGCCTTCTTGGGCGGAGGAGCGGCGGACTTGGGCGGCGCAAAAGACAGCTGCTCGGTCTCTTCGTCTCCGCAAGCGACGAGGCCGAAGCAGGCCTGTACAAGGAACGCCACGCTGAGCAACTGGCCCAAACGAGCCTTGGTTTTCTTTCCGACGGAGCTCATTTCTTACCGGCGCCCTTCTTTGGATCCGGGGGTTGGAGCTCGGCCTGCGTCATGGCGCGGAATGCCGTGGCAAGGCACTCCACCTGGACCAGGGGCTCGTCCTCCGACTTGCCGATCTTGATGTGGATGTCCTCGACATTGATGATGCGGTCGAGCTGCCCAACGCCGTGGAAGAACTTGGCAACCTGGTGAAACTTACCGGTCAGAGTAAGCTTCATGGGCACCTTGGCGAAGAACTGGGACGGCACGTCTTCGGAGGGTGTCCACGACGTGAGCGTCACGCCCGAGATGGTCGCCACGCCCTGAAGCCCCGACAAAAACGCGGGCGTCTCGGCGTCGTCCGGCAAGAGCTTCTTCTGCTCGCGCGCGCGCTGCTCGCGAGCCGTTTTCTCGTCGAGGTCCTTTTGGTAGGCATCCTGCGACGCCTTGGCCTGTTTTAGCTGTTGTTCGAGCTGGGCGTATTGACCCTTGGCGGAGGTGATCTGACCGTCCACCTCGCTGAAGAACAGCATGAAGTAGATGCCGCCGAGGAGCGCGACGACCACCACGCCGATACCGATTTTGGCGGCGAGGGGCAGCCTGTCCAGGGCCGATCCTTGGGCAGCTTGGGGCTTGGCGGCCATCAGTACCTCACCTTCATTTGAAGGGCGAAGCTCACCAGATCGAGCTTCGTCTTGGATGTGACCTCCCGTTTTCCAGGGAGGAGCTGGACATCGTAGAAATAGACGCTCAGCTTCAGCCGCTGGGCGAGCTCGTAGACGTCATTGCCGTCGCGCGCCAGACCTTCCAGCCGGACCACGCGTTGGTTCTCCGTATACGCCGTCAGCCACAATCTGCGCGTGTCCCAACCCACGTTGTACACCGCGAGGGGGTTGTCTTTCCGGAGCTGCGCGAGCACATCGGAGTTGGCCGTCGGGCCCTTGTCCGCCGTGAGGATCTGCGCGAGCTCGAGGAGCACCGAGGTGGGCCCTGACCTTGCCGCCTGCAGCTCGGCGATCGACTGCTCGCGAGCCCGCAAGACTTCAAGGGTCTTTTTGATCTCCTCGTGGTTCGCGACGAGCTTCTTGATGCTGTCGATCTGCCCTTGCATTTGCTTGTTTTGGGCTTGCTGTTGGGCGAGCTCTTCCAGCTTCGACTGGTGGAAGAGGAAGAGGGCCACGACCTCCAGCACCACGACGGCCAGGATGACAAGCAACCATGCCTGACTTGCCTGGCTCCCACCGCCGCCACGCTCCCGTTTCTGGGAGATTAGGTTAATACGAATCACTGCCGTCGCTCCCGGTCTTTGCGCATCGCGAGCCCGAGCGCGACAGACAACTGGGGCGCACGGAGTCGGAGTGTCTCTTGGTTGACCTCTTTCGCCTCGACGGCGATTCGTTCAAGGGGCTGAATCACCTCGACAGGAACGCGCGACCGCCTACCCACCGCGGCCACGAGCTGCGGCAGGTTGGAGGAGCCGCCTGTCAGGTAGATGCGTTGCATTTCGGCTTCACCGCTGGTGGCAATGAAGAAGTCGATGGACCGCTGAATTTCCCCCGCGATCGAGTCGCAAATGGTCTCAATGACGCTGGGCACCGCGGGCGGCACGTCGGGAGCCCCGAAGGCGGCAGCGGCCTTGAAGGCCTCGGCCTGGTCGTAGGAGACGCCGAGCTGCCGCTGAATTTGCTCGGTGACGAAGTTGCCGCCGCTGTTCACGTCGCGCGTGAACGCGCTGGCGCCCCTGGAAATCACGTTGATCGACGCGAGCGCGGCGCCCACGTTGATGATCGCGAAGGTCTGGTCGGGGGCAAGACCGCGGTTGATCTCGAATAGGTTTTGAACGGTGAAGGCGTCGATATCGACGACCATCGGCTTCAGCTTCGCGCTGCGCACGACGTCCGTGTAGTTCGCGATGACCTCCCGCTTGGCGGCTACCAGGAGCAAGTCCATCTGGGCCGCTTCCGGCCTGCGCCGGAGCACCTCGTAGTCGACGTGGACCTCTTTGATCTCAAACGGGATGTGCTGCTCGGCTTCCCATTGGATCTGCTCGTCGAGCTCGGCCGCGGTCATCATCGGCACCTGAATTTTGCGGATGATCACCGCCTGACCGCTGATGCTGAGCGAGACTTCCTTTTGTTTTATTTTCCCGTCGGCAAAGGCGCGGGACAAAGCCTCGGTGACCGCCTGCGCGTTCATGATTTGGCCGTCCACGATCGACTGAGGTGGAACGGGGGCATACCCGAGCCGAATCAGGCCAAAGCCCTTTCGCGACTCACGCAACTGACAAACTTTGATGGAGCTGGTCCCGATATCGACGCCGACCAGGTTCTTGCCTTCCGCCATTCGTTCGGTTCCCGCTAAAAAGCCATACGCGTTAGGAAATCGACCGTTGTCGTCCAAAGCTTCGCACCAGCTCGCGAAGGGGGCCAACAATCCGCTTTACGCGTGCCGCCACCGGGCCTACCGCCGAGGGAGGTCCCCGTGCGTTCGAGCCCTCAAAGACGCCGGTTTTTCGGCGCGATCGTCGGTCTGCTGCTGCTCGCGGCGCCGGGCCGCGCTCCCGCCGAGGTCGTCCACACGGTGGCCCGGGGGCACAACCTGCAGGCCATCGCGCGGCGCTACGCCGTCACGGTCGACGCCATCCGCGAAGCCAACAAACTAGAGAGCGACAAGCTCCGCCCCGGCGATCAGCTGATCATCCCCGAAAAAGGCGGAAAAACGGGGGCGAAGGCCGCGAAAGACGGCAAAAAGGCCGCCGACAAGCCGGTCAAGGACCCGAAGGACGCCAAAAAAGGCGCGAAAAAAGACGATAGGTCGGACGACAAGCCCGAAAAAGGCGACAAGGCCAAGAAGGGGAAGGCCAAGGACGAGGCCTCGGGGCGGAGCAACGACAAGGGCGCAAAGGACAAAAAGGACAAGTCCTCGCACGAGAAGGCCGTTGATAGGGGCGCGGCCACGAAGCCCAAGCGGCCCGGTTTCGTGCGCTTCGTGCGGGGCGAAGAGCACCTCGAGGTGCAGGTGGCCAGCCGCAAGGGCAAGCTCCTGCCGGCCTCGCTCCCGAAGCTGACGCGCTTTCTGCGTCACGGGCCCTCGGGGGCCGAGCACCCCATCGATCCGCGATTGGCTTCGCTGATCGCCGTGGTCAGCGACCATTTCGGGGGCAAGCCCATCCACGTGGTGAGCGGCTTTCGGCCCTATTCGCCCAAGCAATACACCCCGCACTCCAACCACAACCTGGGTCGGGCCATGGACTTCCGCATCGAGGGCGTGTCCAACACGACGCTGCGGGATTTTTGCCTGACCCTGAACAACGCGGGCGTCGGATATTATCCAAACAGCACATTTGTGCACCTGGACGTCCGTACAACCAAGACTTATTGGATTGATTACTCGCGGCCCGGCGAGGCGCCTCGCTACCGGCGCGCCCCCGCCGCGAAGGTCGAGGACGAGGCGCTGTCCGACACGGACGACGCGACCGAGCCCGAAGGTGGGTCCCTAGGAACCCTCCCCGGCTCAAGCGTGGGTCCGCAAACGGAAGGCGAAAAATCTCCTCGTGAGGTCGAGGCCGGGTCCGACGCGCCGGAGGTGAGTCCAAAACGACCCACCCCCTCCGCGGGCCCCTCGACGACGAGCACGCCGGGCGCGAGCGGCGCTGCACCGGCGTCCAGCACCTCCACGGCAGACCCCACGCCGTGAGCTGTACGACCGTTCAAAGGGGGACAAATGGACAGCTCGGCCCGCAAGGACCGG
>CAYLJT010000514.1:0-6506 GCA_964383995.1 uncultured Polyangiaceae bacterium | reverse complement strand
GAGCCACTCCCGGGGGTGTCCATTTTTTTCTGGCCAATTCATGGACACCCCGTTTGGACACCCCCCCGCGCGGTGGGCATTGCCCAAGCCAGCTTATTGCGCGAGGAAGCTCCCTACGAAGGCGTCGGCGCCGCCCACGGCGGGAAGGGGAATCCCTCCCACGTTGGTATCGCCCTCGAAAAAGCCAGCCGCGAGCACGCCCAACGAGCCTTTGGAGGGACCCACGGACAGTTGCTGGTTGGCGTTCATGAAGCCTGGAAAGCCCCGCATCCACACCAGGTTTCCCTGGCTGTCGAACTTCGCGATGCCCTGGTCTTTGGTGCCGAAGACCCCGGTGTTGGTCCCGGCCAGGGTGAGCGCGCCCGTGTAGTCGAGGGCCACCAGGATGTTGCCCGCCGGGTCGGTGGCAAGGTCGGAGATGGTCTCGGCTCCGGGCCCGGTGACGGGGGTCAGCTTCTGCAGGAAGCCCGAGGCGTTGTACTCCGCGAGCAGGCCGTCGCCCGCGCCTTGGGCGGTGGCTGCCAGGCCACCTGCGTCGATGGTGCCCGTGAAGTTGATGCCGAGGTAGATCTTGCCGCTCGACGGGATGGCAAGGTGGAGCGGGTAGCTGAAAAAGCCGTAGCTGCCGCTCAACAGGTAGGTGCCGTTCATGTCGTACTGCGCGAGGAAGGTGCGGAAAACGCCGCCGCCCGCCGCGGGCAGGGCGTTGCCGTTGATGCTGAGCGCGCCGTTGTAGTAACCAAAAACGCTGATCGTGCCGGCGCCCGATGCCGCGATGGCGATGCCCTCCTCGAAGTTCGCGCCGCCGATGGACTTGGCGAAGACCGTGTGCCCATCGCCGACCGCGAGACGCGCCAGGTAGGCGTCGGTGCCGCCGCCAAAGGGCAAGACGCCGGTTCCAAGGTCGACCGCCGCAGGGTAGAGGCCCGTTACGAGCACGTCGTCGGCGCTCGTGAGGGAAAGGGAGGTCGTGTTGGCGACGTCGAGCGTGCGCACCCAAAGCACGGTGCCCGCGGAGCCGAAGCGGATGATGATTTGGTCCGAGCCACCGACCGCGGTGTACGCGTTTCCTCCCACGGTCACGGTGCCCGAGAAGCTACCGCTCACGACGGCGCTGCCCACGCTGTCGACCTTCATGTGGCTGACCGAGATTCCGGGGATGCCGTTGAACCAGATCGGACTACCGTCGGCCTTGAGCTTGGCAATGAACAGGTCGCCCGCGCCCACGCTGAAGTGGTTGCCCGCGCCGAGATCCATGGCACCCGTGAAGTTGCCCGCGATGTACACCTCGTCCTGGGCGTTGGAGCTGACGTCCACTACGTATTGATCGCTCGCGTCGCCGAAGCGCTTGGCCCAAAGGGCGCACTCGACCATGTTGCAGTCTTCGTCGGCGGGGTTGCTGCAGGTCTCGGGCGTCGGCAAGGTGTCTCCCATGCAGGGTCCGTAGCCGAGCCCGTCCGCATTGCAGGTTGTCGTGCCGTCCTTGCAAAGCCCTACGTTTTGCGTCCCCGCAGGGCCGGTGTAGCAGGCGGTCTTGGTGCTGGGCACGCACGCGCAGGTGTCGTCGGCGACCCCGTTGCAGTCTTCGTCGATGCCGGGATTCGCGCAATCTTCCGGTTGGGGCCCCACCTCCCCGATGCAGTCGTCGAAGCCCGAGCCGTCTTGCAAGCACTCCTTGGTGCCCGCGTGGCAGGGTCCCATGCCTTCCGAGCTCGGCGGGTCCGCGGTGTAGGGGCAATCCACGATTTCTCCCGGCGTACAAACCATGCCGGACGAGGTGCTGGTGGTCGTCGTCGTTGTGTCCGCGGTGCTGGTGGTCGACGTGGTCGACGTGGTGGCGCCGCCCATGCCCGACGAGGTGGTCGTCGTGGTGCTCGCCTCGCCTCCGCCCCCCGACGTGGCGTCCTCGAAGTCGCCGAGCCCGAGGAGATTTCCACATCCGAGGGCGCTAATGCAGCCAAAAAACGAAGAACCCGCGACAAAGAGCCAAGCCGAACGACGCATGGGCGCAGGGTACCACAACCGACGCCGCGCGCGGGAGAGTTCGAAATACGCCGAATTCTCCGCCCGCCGTGGTGATTTCGGCCACGTTCGTCGGGCGTATCGGCCCGCGGCCTGGCCCCGCGGAATCTCAAGAATTAGGCCTCGCTGACGGGTGAAGGGCCGTTGACTTTGGGGGACGTTCGGATACCGTCCGCCGATTCTTGGCGACCGCATCAGGCCAAGTGCCACGGGTAAGAGCCCGGCCCAACCACCCCATGCCTCCCCACAGACCGGATCGCGCCACCCCCTCCCGCCGTGTCGACCTTCCCTACTTCGACATCTTGCTAGAGCAGCTCAAGAAGGGTCAGCCCGAGTTTCGAGCCGGATTCGGTCGTCATGTGCACTGGGGCCACTGGCCCGATCCGAGCCGAGCGCGCGGCACCTTCGACGACTTTGCCGCGGCCGCCGAGGCGATGTGCGTGCGTGTCTGCGACAGCGCCCGCATCCGCTCCGGGGAGCGCATTCTGGACGTGGGCTGCGGTTTGGGCGGCACCCTGGCCAGCTTGAACGAGCGCTTCTCCCACGTCGATCTGACGGGCCTGAACATCGACCAGCGCCAGCTCGACTACGCCCGCGAAAATGTCCAGGTCGCGCCCACGAACCGCCTTACCTGGACGCACGGCGACGCCTGCGAGATGCCCTTCGAAGATGCGAGCTTCGACGTAGTAACAGCCCTGGAGTGCGCCTTCCACTTCGACAGCCGTGAGCGTTTCCTCTCCGAGGTCAGACGGGTGCTACGTCCCGGAGGCCGCTTTGCCCTGTGCGACCTGATGCCAGCTCCCCACGCGAGGCCGCTGCTCTTCGCGAAGGACATGTTCTTCAGCGGCTACGTAGGCAAGCTGGTGGGGCCGACCGACATCACCTGGACCCGGGACCGCTACGTGCGCTCCGCCGAAGACCTGGGCCTGCGTCTGACCCACGAAAGCGACGTGACAAGGAACACCTTGCCAAGCTACCGCGTGCTCCGTCAAATCGCGAAGGTCAGTCAAAGCCACGTATGGAGCGCCGCGTGGGGCACCCTGGGCATGGAATGGCTAGGGCGCCTCGGCCTCTTGCGTTATGTCATCCTGGGCTTCGCGGGGCGCTAGCTCGGGGGCCTTGGCAGAGGCACCTTCACGCGCGCGATCCAGCGTATCCAATCCGAACTTGCCTCTCCCTTCGGCGTTGGCGCGGTAGATCCTTGCGTCTTCCGCCGCCCGCGGCGATACTCGCGCCATGTCGAGCTTGGTCGCGCAGCCCAAAGGAGCCTTGGCTCCGGCTACTTCGTTGCGGGGCGTGGTGCAAAACTGCCGGGTCGAGGCGCTGCCGGCGGGGAGCGCCTGGTGGGAGGACTTGTCGTCGGCCCGCAACGACCATGCGATGCAGGTGCTGGGCAAGGTGCTGCTTTGGAGCGATAGCCCTACCAAGGCGGTTTTGTTCGGTCACCGCGGCGGCGGCAAGACGACCGAGATTTTTCGCCTGCTGGACAATTTGAAGGAGCAGTTCTTTCCCATCTACGTAGAGGCCACGGAAGAGCTCGACACCGCCAAGTTCCAGACCGAAGACCTGCTCTTGATTCTGGCCTCGATGATCGAGTCGAAGTTGCGCGAGAACGACACGCCGCTGCGCGCCGAGAGCTTGGGGCGGGTGCTCGGTTGGTTCGACGAGGTGGTCAAGAACACGGCCTGGCGCAAAGAGCTGCAAGGTGAGGTGGGCGTCGGCGCCGAGGTGGGCGTGGATGTGCCGTTTTTCGCCCGCATATTCGCCTCGGTCAAGTCGCTCATGCGCTACGACACCGAATATCGTACGGAGGTCAAACGGGAGGTCCGAAAGCAACCGGGCGCGCTGCTCAACGCGGTCAACCTGCTGATCGACGAGGCCAACCTGGTCCTGGCTCCCAAGCGCCTCTTGGTTGTGGTGGACAACCTGGACCGCTGCGATCCGGCCGTTATTGACGAGGTTTTGTTGCGCGACGCGGACATGGTGAAGGCCCTGCGCTGCCCCATCATCTTGACACCACCGATGGACCTTTTGTTGCGCCCGAAGACCGACCGCATCGAGGCCGCTTACAACGAGTGTCATGCGCTGTTTGCCGTGCGGCTGCGCCGACCCGAACAACCTTACCGTTCGTTTGATGGCCCCGGTAGGGACCTGCTCCTGGGGCTCTTGCGGAAGCGCGTCGACCTGGACCGCGTGATGCCCGACAGCGAAGCGCGCGACCGCTTGATCGCGGCGTGCGGCGGGGCGGTGCGCGAGCTGTTCGACCTCTTGTCGGCGTCGGCCTTGCTGTCGGCCGGAGACCAGATTCGCCTTTCCGACGTGGAGAGCGCCATCCGCGCCCGGCGCGGGCGGATGCGCGACATGATCAACGTCAATGGCTGGCATGACGCCCTGGCCACCATCGCGCGGACGAAACAGCTTGCCCCGGACCGCAAATGCGAAGAGGTCTATTTTTACGGCTTCGCATTCAAGTACAACGGCGACAACTGGTACGACATTCATCCTCTCGCCGCGGAGCTGCCCGAGGTCGACGCGGCCATTCGTCGAGCATAAGGTTCCATGTCTACCTTGCCCGGTTTGGAGCTTGGGAGGCCCTCCGATCCGAAGGAGTGGCTCTCCGCCGACGAAGCGCGGGCCCTTGAGCGCTTTGTCGCCTGGAGCGACGCCCCCGGGTTCCGCCTTGCCGTGGTCTCCTTCGCTGAGATCGACAAATTGCGAGGCGTCGCCCGCTGGATAGCTAGCGAAGCGCCGAGCGCCTTGCTGGTCGACGCCGCGGGCCTGACTCCGAAAGAGGTCATGCTGCGGCTGCGCGCCGCAAACCGCGGAGAAGGGTCGCTTGTCGGGCCCCTCGTGCTGCATGGCAGCGAGGCGTGCGTGGGCACGAAGCAGCTCTTTCGCGGGCTGAACGTGGCCCGGGACGACCTCGCGCAGCACCTCCCCATCAGTTGGATCATCGTCTTGCACGCGGCGCTCCGGGTGGATTTCGAAATGCTCGCGCCTGACCTTGCCAGCTACGCGGGGCTGTGGGTAGGCGACAGCGGGCCGACGAGCGTCGCGCAAATCTTCCCATCCCGAGAGATCGAAGCGTCTATCGCCTGGGAGGTGAACGACGGGCAGGACCTCGGCTCCCCGTCCGACCTCTTGAACCGCGCCTACGCCGAGATCAACGAGGGCAGCCTGGACCGCGCCAGCGACTACCTGGGTCAATTCGATCTCACCGCCGCAACCGACGTCCCGCCGGCCTTCCGCGCGTTCGTCGTGGCCGCCCATCGCGCGTGTGGCGGTATGGTCGAAGAGGCCCGGCGCAGCCTCGAACAGATCGTTACCGACGAACAGACCGACGATCCGGTGCTCTTGGGCAGGTGTCACAACCTGCTCGGCGGGACGTACATTGCTCTAGGAAACCTGCGCAAAGCCCGCTGGAATCACGAACGCGCGGCGGGCATGCTGGAAGGTGCGCTGCGCGCCGAGCCACCGCGCACAGACGCGAGGGTACCGCTGCAAATCGCCGAGGAGCGGCTGGCTGCCATCCGCGAGGCGCTGGGTCAACCCTGGCCTCCCGCGACGCCATTTCTCAGCGCGCCCGCCGCAGCTCCGAAGACCGAGCTGCCCCCGCCCAAGGCGCCCAGTGTCTCGGACAAAGCCCCCGCGCGCAAAGAGGCTTCGCGGGCCTCCAAAGAGCACCTCGAGATGCAGTCGGAGCCCACCCTGGCAGCCCGCAAAAGGCGGAGCGCGTCGCAGCAGAGCCTGGACCGCACACTATCGGAGGGAGATCCGGAGGAGCGTCGCACCTTGCTGACAGAGCGCCTGGAATTCGCCAAGCGCTTGGCCGAAGCCGACCCGAGCCGCGCCGATTTTCAGCGGGATTTGAGCGTGTCTTACCTCAAGCTGGGGGACGTCCAGGCGAGCCAAGGGAACCTGCAAGAAGCCCTGTCTCTCCTCACGCAGGGCGTGGAAATCGCACAGCGTCTAGCCGAGGCCGAGCCCAGCCGAGCGGACTTTCAGCGCGACTTGGGCGTAGCCTACGAGAAGCTCGGTGATGTAGAGGTGAGCCTCGGCAACACCCAAGAGGCGCGCGAGCTGTTTACGAAGAGCCTCCAGATAGCCAAGCGCCTAGCCGAAGCCGAGCCGAACCGAGCGGACTTCCAGCGGGACCTTGCCGGCTGTTTCGAGCGCATGGCCACCCTCGATCCGGACACCGCGCATTGGCTGGACGACGCCATCGCCATCCGTCGCAGGGTGTTGGCGTCGACGACCGTACACCCCGTATTGGAGCGCGAGCTAGCGACCGCGCTGTTCCAACGAGGGCAGCAACGCGCCTCGGAAGACGACCTGCGCGAGAGCTTTGCGGTGCTGCAAAGCCTACATGCCAGAGGCGCGCTAGACGCCCGCTACGCGCCGCTCCTCCAGCGCTTGGAGGCGTTGTTCGGCGGTTCGTAGCGGAGGTGAGCCCGGTAGCGCGCGTTTTCCAGAGGAGTACGGAG